>CACXSS010000204.1 GCA_902770245.1 uncultured Planctomycetota bacterium
AATATGTCACATTCAAATGACGAAAAGCCTTTGCGTCGGGCGCGGGTGATGCACTTAAAAGGAACGCTTGCTCCTCAGAACGAGGATGACGACTGCGCCGTGGTTTGGTATCAGCGCAGCCGATATTCGGAGGGAAAAATCAAACGCCTTGTCAGTTCTCCTAAAAATCAAATCCCGCCGGAGCTTTTCCTGGAAGCCGGTCAGTTTTCAACCTACTGGCTGGGACTGCTTTCAGACGCTCTGGACAACCACGAAGCGGCGGAAGAGTATTTCCGTCTGATTATCAACCAGGACGGCATGAATAATATTGAATACTGCTGGACGGCGGCGGCAATGTACAACATCGGCCGCGTTGAAGAAGAAATCGGGCAGTACGAAAAAGCTATTGACGACTACCAGTCGGCTTATCGACAGAATCCGTCCTATATCGGCGCTGCTCTACGAGCGCAATTGATCAAAGAGCTAGGCAGTAAAGAGAAGTAGAAATTTGCAATCGTGACAATTTCGGGGAGTGCGGCGGCTTGACGCCGCCTTGTCCAATGACTTGTTCAAAATCTCCCGTTTCGTCGATTTTCAGATGGCAAATTGACCTTCAAATCTACTCAAACGATTCTAACGCGTCGAAGTCGAGCGTGGTGAAGTAGTCGTCCAGCGTTTCCGCCCGGCGAATCGGGACGATTGAGCCGTCTTCTCTGAGCAGGAGTTCCGCCGAACGCAGTTTGCCGTTGTACTGGAATCCCATGGAATGTCCATGCGCGCCGGCGTCGTGAATGACAACCAGGTCGCCCGGCTCCAGCGGCGGCAGTTTGCGGTCAATAGCGAACTTGTCGTTGTTTTCGCACAGAGAACCCGTTACGTCGTACGTTTCAGAACAGGGCAAATCGTCTTTGCCGGGAACGGTGATGTGATGGTACGCGCCGTAGAGCGCCGGGCGCATCAGGTTCGCCATGCAGGCGTCCAGCCCGACGTATTTTTTATACGTGTCTTTAATATGCAGAACTCTGGATACCAGCCAGCCGTACGGTCCGGTAATCATGCGTCCGCATTCCATATAGATTTTCAAATTGGCGTTGGGCGTTGACCCGAGCTTGGATTTATAGATTTCCTCGATTCCCTTTCCGACTCGTTCCAGGTCGACAGGCGTCTGATCCGGTCGATACGGAATCCCAATTCCGCCGCCGATGTTGACGAACTCAAAGACGATTCCCAGCTTGGCGGTCAGCTCGTTAATCAGGTCGAACATGATGTCCGCCGTATCGATAAAATACTGCGGGTTCAACTCGTTGGACGCGACCATCGTATGGATTCCAAACCGTTTGACGCCTTGGTCGAGCAGATACTTGTACCCGTCGAAGAGCTGCTGGCGGGTAAACCCGTACTTGGCTTCTTCCGGCTTTCCGATAATCGAGTTTCCGCCTTTGAGCGGACCAGGATTGTAACGGAAACAGACCAGATCCGGCAGCCCGGCGTTTTGTTCCAGAAACGGAATATGAGATACGTCGTCCAAATTGACGATGGCTCCCAGTTCGTTGGCTTTGACGAACTCTGGCGCAGGGGTGTCGTTGGACGTAAACATGATCTTGTCGCCCGGCAGCCCGACGCGCTGTGACAGAACCAGCTCTGCCATCGACGAGCAGTCTGCGCCAAACCCTTCCTCTTTGAGAATCTTCATCAAAAACGGATTGGGCGCCGCCTTAACGGCAAAGAATTCCTGAAATCCGGGATTCCACGCAAACGCCTTGTTGAGCCGCCGCGCGTTGAGGCGAATTGCCTTTTCGTCGTAAATATGAAACGGCGTCGGATACGTCTGGATGATTTCTTCCAGCTGCGATTTGGAAAGAGGAAAAGGGTTCATGTTAGTTGCGAGTTGCGAGTTGCGAGGCGGCGAGGCGCCGCTGCCGATCCGCGCTACCGCGCGAAAACCAAAAATCGCTCACGTTGTTCGCTTGCATTAATAACGTACAATTGTTGAGCTGAGTTATAAATAAAGTTTACGCGAAGCGCAATTGCTAATTGCTAATTGCAAATTGCTAATTGAACTTACGCTCTGGAAGAATATTCTCCCGTGCGGGTGTCGATTTTAATCATTTCGCCTTCTTCGAGGTATTCGGGAACCATGACCTCAAATCCGGTTTCGACGGTAGCGGGCTTGGCGCGTGAGGTGGCAGAGTTGCCGCGAACGCCGGGATCGCACTTGATAACCTTCAAAACGACGGACGCCGGGAGCGTCAGACCAATCGGTTCGTCGTTGTAGAACATCATCTGCATGCCTTCGAGGGACTCGGTGATGTAGTTTTTGTCGTCGCCGACGTCTTCCGGGGTCAGGTCGTACATTTCGTAGGTTTCAGCGTCCATGAAATGCCATGCGGTCGGTTCGGAATAGCTGAACGTAACGTTGCGGCGTTTGAAATCGGCTTCTTCGAGGTTGTCGGTTCCCTTGAAGGTGAAATCGACTTTGTTTTTGGTAACCAGGTTTCGAGCGCGGAACTTGTACAGGGTCGTTGCGCCGCGCGCAGACGGGGTTTGCACTGTAATGTTTTCGATCATGCACGGAGCGCCGTTGTAATTGAGAATCGTTCCTCGTTTGAAGTCTTTGGCTAACATGGTTTTTGCGTGTAGTTTTTCTTTATGTAATTGAGATAATCTGAACGCAAACCGACTCGCGTTCTTTATTAATAACAGTATAGCGCTTTCTAAAGATATTGCAAGCCCCCGACGGCGGGCAAGCCAGTCCGCGATGCCGCGCGAGACGTATTATAATCGCTCCCGTTGGTCGCTTTGTTTTTCAATTATATTAAACGTTATGAGGGGAAAACCTTGTTTGAAAAAAGGTTCTTCCCCTCAAAATCCCCTTTCCAAAAAACTTTAGTAAGGGGAGAAAATACGGCAGGAATGACAACTAACCAATCAGTAAAAATCCGTCTTATCCGTTAAATCTGTGAACTGGTTGTCCTGTACAAAACCAATGAGGAGTGCGAAGCGTAAACTCCTCACCCCTCACTTCTAATTCCTGACTCAAACTACACCGGCGAGTTCGAATTCGACGCGCTGCACGTCTGTCCATCTGTTTGCGGGGCAGAGGCGATAACCGGGTTGTCTGAAGACGTCTTTCTGGTAAGCGGATCCGCCATCTCTTTGGCGAGGTCTTTCGCGCCTTGGATGTCCAGTTTGCCGGAACCCAAAACCGGGACGGCGTCGACCTTATAAAACGCGTCGGCGGCGGGAATCCAGATCGGCGGGACGTCGCGATTGCGAAGCTCTTTGATAATCTCCATCGAGTCGTGTCCCTTCAGGTCTGAATACAGCACGATGAGCTTTTCGCCTTTGCGGTTGTCTTCAACGGAGGAGACGGAAACGCAAAGGGCGTCGTCCGGTTTAAGACCGATGATTTCGCCGATGATCTTTTCGACGCCTTCATGCGGAACCATTTCGCCGCCGATTTTGGAGAATCGGCTTTGACGTCCGGTAATAAAGACGAACCCGTCTTCGTCCATGCGAGCCAGGTCGCCGGTGCAGTACCAGCCGTCAACGAGAACTTTCGCCGTCCGTTCCGGTTCGCCGTAGTATCCCAGCATGACGTTAGGTCCGGTAACCCACAGCATGCCGACTTCGTTTCTCGGCAGCGGTTCGCGCGTTTCGATGTCGCGAATTTCCGCCGCCATTTCCGGCAGCGCGACGCCGATCGAGCCGTCTTTTTCTCGAACCGGCAGCCCTTCGGGAAGATGAGCGTTGGGGAAATAGTTGGAAATGATAACCGGCGAGCATTCCGTGCATCCAAACGCTTCCAGCGGACGATGCCCGAACTTTTTCTCAAACGCGTCTTTGACTTCCGTCGGCATGCGTTCCGCGCCGACAAGCGGCATCGACATGTGAGCAAAGCATTCCGCGTCAATTTTACGGATAAACGCTCTGTAGAACGTCGGCGCGCCGATAATAACGGTTGCCTTGTACTTTTTCGCCAGCTTGCCGATTTCCGCGCAGTCCAGCGGGGAATAATGGTAAGCCGTGCGGAAATACGTGCAGAGGGTCGCCCACATGTTGACGGTATACCCAAGCGTATGGAACAGCGGCAGCATTCCAATGACAATACTGCCTTCGTTGTTCATGTTTTGAGCGTCAATAAAGAGCGTGAAATCTTTGTAAATATTGTAGTGCGAGAGCATCACGCCTTTGGGAACGCCCGTCGACCCGGACGTAAAGACGACTGTTACCATGTCGTCCGGCTTGATTTCGTTCAGCCCCAGCGCCTTTTCCATCATCCACAGGGGAGAGTATGCCAGAAGAGCGCCTTTGATTTTATCCATCAGGCTGATCTTGCCGATGACGTCTTCCAGATAAATAACTTCTGCGTCCAGATGTTCAAACTTCAGCCGTTCCATAACGCGGCGGCTGGTAAGAACGTGCTTTATTCCCACCTTTTTAATGCACTCGTTCATGATCGTTTCTGAAACCGTGAAGTTCAGATTGACCGCGACGCGTTTGTCCGCCGTCAAGGCGAAGTTGACAATAACGCCTGGCAGCGAGGCGGGCAGAATAACCCCGACGAACTTTTCGTCCTTGCCGAGAATGGCGCGGCGAAGGAAGTTCCGCATTACCATCATATTAAGTATCACCTGACGACCCGTCAATTCTTTTCCGGACGAGTCCGCCAGTTTCCAACCTTTGGCTTGAGCAAGGCACTGTCGTAGAGCAACAGATACGAGGTTCATATCAAATCTCCCTTTCTTATATCGGTATTCGTTTTATAATTCAAATCATGCCGACGGCGCATATTATCCCTGACCGTCAATAATTATCTACTTTTTATTATAACGTATCGTTCGTATTTTTCCAGAGTTCAGAACTGGAAATTACCGATATTTTACAAAACTATTACATCTAAGAGTACGAGAGTTAATATAGAGAGTAAGGTTAAAATAGTTAGGAGTTAGGAGGGAGGAGTGAGGAGTTTTTTAATTCCTAATTCCGCATTCCGCATTCCGAATTACTAATTGCTCCGCCCCGCAGGCGAGAATAAAGATCGGCAACGAGACGGGACCGAAAATTTCGATGCTCATCACCAACGCGGCAAACGGGCAGCGGACAACGCCGGAAAAGACGGCTATCATGCCAACTGCCGCGCCGACGGCTGGGTCAAGACCAACAACGCCTGCCAGCGTACAGCCCAACGTCGAGCCAATAAAGAACGCCGGGACAATTTGCCCGCCTTTGAATCCGACGCCCATCGCGATTACCGTCAACGCCAGTTTCCAGAAAAACGCTGTCGGTTCCGCCTGACCGTGAAACGCCCGGGCGATAACTTCCACGCCCAAGCCGTTGTAGTCGTAAGTTCCCAGCTGGAAAGTGATTGCAACAATCAGAATCGCCCCGAATACAATCGTCGCGACTGGACGTTCAGACTTCTGACGCCATACCGTAACCGCGTCGATTCCCCGGCGCAGAGCTTCCGCGCAGACCAAGCCGACCAGAGCGATCAGCGCGACGCCAGCAACAAGCGTCAGCGAGTATTCCGGAACCGTCAGCGCGAATCGAATCGGGTGAAGTCCCAGCGGTTGAACGGCGGCGTAAGCGACCAGAGAGCTTATCGTTGCCATCAAAAGCCGGGATCGGGAAAACGTTCGGGTCAGTTCGACCACGAAAACCGCTGCCGCAATCGGGGTTCCCAGCAACGGCGCGAACGCCGCCGCCATCCCGCACAGCACGATAAGTTCCGAGTCCTCTTTGTTCAGATGGAACAGTCGCCCGGCGGTTGACCCGATGCCGCCGCCAATCATCAGCGACGCCCCTTCGCACCCGGCGGACGCGCCGAAAAGATGAGAAATAAACGTCGATACCCAAATCAACGGCGACGCGGCTGAGGAAATCGGTTTGCCAGTCTGAACGGACTCCGTCATGACGTCAAACGCGTTGCGGGTATCGGTTTTGTACCGCTTATACAAAGACGCGATAATCCACCCGCCAAAGGGCAGCAGAAACAGCAAGCCAGGATGAACGTGCCGGAAATCGTTCGCCCAGACAACGCTCAGCCGAAACAGCGCGCCAGCATACCCCGCAAAAGAGGCAAAAATAACGCCGATAAACAACAGCGTCAAAAACCGGCGCAGCGCCGCGCTGGCTTTAGACGCGTACTCTCCCCAAAGGGACTGAATTCCATGGGAATTCCCCGCCTCTGGAAATCGAATCGGCTTATTTTCGCTGGACACGGAGTTAATTAGTAATTAGTGATTAGTAATTAGTAATTTACGCAAAGCGATCCTCGAAGGGTAAGCTTGGCATTCATTGATTAATATAAAATTTTTCGGTACAGTATATCCATTTTATAATTTTTGGCAATAGGGATAGACGTTCAAATTTGAGAGAAGTGAAAAAATGTAAGGCGGTAATGGAGTTCGCAGAGCGAACGGAATTACGCATTCGCC
>CACXSS010000205.1 GCA_902770245.1 uncultured Planctomycetota bacterium
AACCGCTTTGCATTATGCCATTAAAAAAGAAAATCAGGAACTGGTTCAATGGCTCGTTTCACAGGGCGCAGACGTCAATGCAAAAGATAACGATTGCAAAACGGCTCTGCTTTATGCCGCTGAAAAAAATAATCAGGAACTGGCTCAATGGCTTGTTGCACAGGGCGCAGACGTCAATGCAAAAGATAAACATGGAAAATCGAGCTTGCATTTTGCCGCTCAAAATGGCGCTCTGGAACTGGTTCAATGGCTCGTTGAACAAGGAGTAGACGTTAACTCAAAAGCCATGTATGGATATACAGTTTTGTATTTCGCTGTTGAAAGCGGCAATCTGAAACTGGTTCAATGGCTGGCTGAACAGGGCGCAAATCTCAAAGATAATTGTATGAGCGAATCAATCTTGTTCAGGGCTGTAAGAACCGGCAATCCGGATTTGATTCTGTGGTTGATTAATCAGGGCTTGGATATCAATTCAAAAAACGATTGGAATGAGACGCCTTTGCATTTAGCCGCTAAAAATGGCGCTCTGGAACTGGTTAAGTTACTCGTTGAACATGGCGCCGATATTCATGCACAAACCTGGGACGGCTCTACGGTCTTGCATGAAGCCGTCTGGAGTGAAAATCTGGAGCTTGTTGATTGGCTCGTTGAAAAAGGCGCAAAGATTAATGCCGAAAACGATAAAAAAGAATCTGTCTTGTTTTATGCCGCTAAAAAGGGGAATCTGGAATTGGTTCAATGGCTCATCGTTCATGGCGCTAACGTCAACGCCGAGGACGAGCATAAACGGACGATCCTGTTTCCTGCTTTTAGAAGCGGTTCTTTGAAATTGGTTCAATGGCTGATTGAAAACGGCTTCAATTTCAATGCAAAAGACGATGAAGACAAAACGATTATGGATTATTTCCGAATGCACACGTGCACCGATCCGGTATTGTATATGTGGTTGGCTAAACTTAATACCGATGAAGATGGAATGTCCGTATTGTATAATGCAGCCCGAGAAGACAATTGGGAGAAGGTGAAGGCATCGATTGAACAGGGAGTGAACGTTAATGCAAAAGATTCCTGGGGAAAGACGTTCTTGAATTATGCTGTTGGGAAGGTGGCTGATTGAACATGGGGCGGACGCCAATGCAAGAGACCGCAATGGCGAGACAGTCTTGCATAGCGTTCTGGATTGCTACAATCCGAAAGAGCACATTGAGTGGCTGCTTGAACACGGGGCGGACATCAATGCAAAAGGGGTAAATGGCAAAAGCCTATTGCATTATGCTGCTAAAGAAGACGATCTGGAACTTATGGATTGGCTGATCGCTCATGGGGCGGACGTCAATTTTAGAGATGATTATGGAAATACCATCTTGCATTCTGCCTTTGACATTGAACTGGCGCAATGGCTTATCGATCATGGAATTGATATCAACTCAGAGAATAATAGCAGAGAAACGCCCTTGCATTTGGCTGTCAAAACCGACAATCTTGAGTTTATTCAATGGCTGGTCGAACATGGGGCTAACGTCAACGTAAAGAATAAATCCGGAAAAACTGTCTTGCATTTAATTGCCCAAAACAGTTGGTTGGGATATCTTTACAGTCATATAACAGCGCCGAAACTTGTTCAATGGCTCATTGAGCAAGGGGCAGACGTTAACGCAAAGGACAACATGGGGAATACTGCCTTGCATCTTTCCGCTCATTATGGCATTCAGGAAATGATTTCGGCGCTGATAGATCTTGGAGCAGACGTCAATGCCAAAAATAACAATGGCAAGACGGTTTTGTGCTATGCTTACGACAGCGCCAATTGGGAGCAATTGACTCAATGGCTCAAAGACAACGGCGCGAAATAAGAGATTTAGGCTAATCGTTGAAAGATGGTAATGTAGTAAACGATTCCCTGTAGATTCCCAGGCGTCGATTTTTTAAAACGCAAAGAACGCATAGAACGCATAGTTTTTAAAACTTTGCGAACTTTGCGGATTTAATCGTGAGATTTCTTCGGCGGGCGGGACGCCCGGGAATTGGACTCAACCAAGTACTCGCGCGGGACAAAGAACGTTCGCCTTCGGCGAACCGCGTAATTCCGCTCGCTTCGCTCGCTGCATTACCGCCTTCCATTTTTCTGGCGCATCCTAAACTCCGCATTCCGAATTGCCCCGCCCTGCTCCATTGACAAAAATACCAAAACGGATACATTATATATAATTAGTAATTAGTGATTAGTAATTACGCATAGCGATTCACTAAGATTTACTGCTTTCCAATAATCTATCCCTATCCCCTGACCATGACCGAAATTTCCGAACGTACAACGGACTTTGCTGAGGAATTTGTTCATGCTTTCGCGGAAGACGTGTTCAATCTTCCGACGATGCAGAAGGTCTTGCCCAAGCCGGTTTATCGTAAACTGGTAGCGACGCTCAAAGAGGGCAAGGCTCTCGACTCCGCCATTGCGGACGACGTCGCCAACGCGATGAAGCAATGGGCGCTTCGCCGCGGCGCGACGCATTACACGCATTGGTTCCAGCCGCTGACAAGTTCCACCGCCGAAAAGCACGACGCGTTTCTGGAACCGGACAACGAAGGGGGAATCACGCTGCGGTTCTCCGGGAAGAACCTGATTGTCGGCGAGCCGGACGCGTCCAGTTTCCCATCCGGGGGGCTGCGGTCAACGTTTGAAGCTCGCGGGTACACCGCCTGGGATCCGACGTCTCCCGCGTTCATTCGCCGAAGCGGGGACAACGCTACGCTGTGCATTCCGACTGCGTTTTGCTCGTATACGGGTTCCGCTCTGGATAAAAAGACGCCGCTTCTGCGCTCAATTCAGGCGCTAAGCCGTTCGGTCGAACGCATTATCAAGGTCTTTGGGCTGGATCAGCCGGACGTCAAGCCGTTTATCACCCTCGGCGCGGAACAGGAATATTTTCTCATTGATCGCGAACAGTACATGATGCGTCCAGACCTCGTCCAGACGGGGCGAACGCTTTTCGGCGCCGTGCCCGCCAAACATCAGCAGCTCGACGACCATTATTTCGGCACGATTCAGCCTCGAATTCTGGACTTCATGGCGGACGTCGAAAAAGAGCTATGGGCGCTGGGCGTTCCCGCCAAAACGCGGCACAACGAAGTCGCGCCGGGTCAGTTTGAACTCGCCCCGATGTTCGAAGACCTCAACCTGGCGGTTGACCACAATATGCTTGTCATGGACGTGCTGCAGACGGTCGCTCAGCGGCACGATTTGGCGTGCTTGCTTCACGAAAAACCGTTTGCCGGAATCAACGGGTCAGGCAAACACAACAACTGGTCGATTGCCTACGGAGACGTCAACCTCCTCAATCCGGGTTCCGACCCGCACCAAAACGCTCTGTTTTTAACGACGCTGTGCTGCGTCATTCAGGCTGTTGACCGTCACGCTGATTTAATGCGCTCTGCAACCGCCTGTATCGGGAACGATCATCGATTGGGCGCTGCCGAAGCTCCGCCGGCGATTATTTCCATCTTCCTGGGCGATCAGTTGACCGACGTTATCGAACAGATAGAAAAGGGCGCGCTGAAATCGTCCCGACGCACTACGACGATGAAAGTCGGCGTCGACGCCCTGCCCCCTCTGCCGCGCGACGGTTCCGACCGCAACCGAACGTCGCCTTTCGCCTTTACCGGCGCGAAGTTTGAGTACCGCGCCCCCGGCTCCAGCCAATCCTGCGCCGGCATCAGCATGGTTCTCAATACAATCGTGGCGGAAAGCATGGACGAAGTCGCCGACAAGCTGGAATACGTCGAAAAGAAGGACTTCAACTCCGCTCTGCAGACGATTCTCCATGAAATGATCTGCAATCACAAACGGGTCATTTTCAACGGCGACAACTACACCGCTCAATGGGTTAAAGAGGCGCAAAAGCGCGGTCTGCCCAATTTGCGAACGACGCCGGAAGCGCTCAAGCCGCTGATTGACAAAAAGAACCTTGAGCTGTTCGAGAAGTACGGCGTGTTCACCGGCAACGAGCTGCCGTCGCGTTACGAAGTGTTTATCGAGCAGTACGAACAGAAGGTTGCTATCGAGGCGCGATTGACGCTGCAAATGGCGCGAACGATGATCATGCCCGCCGTCGTTACCCATTTGGGAGAGCTGGCTGGCTCGCTCAACCAGCTTAAAGATTCCGGTACAACCGCAGGGCTGTCCGCCATTCAAGGGCAGCTTCGCACGATTGGCATGCTGGCAGACGACCTGGCGGACAACTGCGACGCTCTGGAAAACGCGATCGCGGAGAAGAAGGAAGAGTCGGAAGTTCTGTCGTGTATGAAAGACGTCCGCACGACCGCCGATCAGCTCGAAATCCAAATGCCCGACGACCTCTGGCCCATGCCGAAATATCAGGACATGCTCTTTGGACTGTAAATTTGTCCGAAAAGATAAAATCTCCTGTTATTTGGAATTCAGTAAATAGATCTTACGAAAAACGCCCTGGGAATGTTGCTTCTCAGGGCGTTTGTTCTTTCGTTGTGAACGTGAAATCAATTAATTCTTGAATTGATTAAATCAACTCCAGTTCCAACTCGTCCAGCACGGCTGACAGGTCAACGTCGGAATTGTCGTCAGCGTCTGAGTCCGAATCGTCAAAGAGGAAATCAAACGAATCGTCGTCAATTACAATTGATTCATCAACGGCTTTGGCAAACAACGCAGTTGGCGCATCAGATTCGTTCTGATTGTCGTACAAGTCCAGCAACGCGGACGAATGAGCTTGACGCAATACCTGAACGGCGGACTTGAGTTCTGATTCTGTAACAATTGCGTTTTCATAAACTGGAATTGCCGCTTGCGCGAAGACAACCTGTTCAGTCGCCTCTTGAATCGGAGTTGCTGCAGCCGGCTCCGGCTGAGCATTCATATCGGTCTGCTCAATCGCGTTCGATTCCGAAACAGTTGAATTGTTGGGAATCGCAGAGCCATTACTCTGCGGGTTCTGCTGGGGTAAAGTAACGTTTTTGCCGTCGCCTTTGACCAGACCGTAGTTGGTTGCAAACGCAATGAAGTCAGCAACGTTGACAGCGCCGTCGCCATCGTAGTCGGACAAGAGCTTTTCCGTATACATGCCATCGTTGTCGGAAACCGAATCCGTATTAGCTCCGTACACGGTTGCGAAGAGAATGAAGTCGTCGACGTTGACTTTGCCGTCGCGATTCAAGTCATAGGGCATCGCCTTGACCGTTGTTCCGGACGCCGCGCCGCCCATTTCGACGTCCAGCGATTCGGACTCCAGCGGGTTTTGAATTCCCGCGCCGTCTTGCGTGTTGGGCGTGAAATGAACCGCTCCCCAGTACGTGTTAGCGCCCGGCGCTGTATAGCCATCTTCGCCGACGGTAAATGTAACAATTACGGACGTCATGCCGTTGGATTCGAGAATCGGGGCGGAGATTTCCGCTGTAATTCCCGTCGGGGCGGCGATTGCCTGATTTGCGTCAAGCTGGAAAACGTTGGAATCGTAGAGAATCTTGGCTGTTGACGTTTTACCCGCTTGCGACGTTCTCAGATTCGTCGTCCAGAATTCCATATAGAAAGCGTCCCAATCCGTGATGGTTTCTAAATTGTCGGAAATAACGTCTGTGGAAGCGTGAACGGCGCTCGTTGTAACGACTCTCATTTCCATATCGGACTCGATGAGGATCGATGGCGTTGCCTGTTCCGGATCGCCGCCGATATTGCCAGCCCCGTCAACCGCAAGAATATAGAAGCTGTACTCGCCCGGCGTTTGGGTTTCAAAAACAGCGCTTGTTACTTCCGATTCGAAGGACTGCCATAACGTATAGGCGCCGCCATCGGCAGAGACGTAAATCTGATACTGCTCGATTCCTGAACCGACGTCGGAGCCAGACCACTGCAATCCAATTGCGCCAGATTCGGGAGATGTCAAACTGGTTATGACCGCCGTCGGCGCGTTAGCGTCAATTTTCAGCGGAACTTCCTTTGCCGGGTCGGTTCCCTGAGACGGATCGTGCGGATCCACCTGGTTTGTAGCGATGATTTCTCCAAAGTCAAACTGAATATCTGCGACAGCGGTGATTTCTGTATTGGTTATAAGCGGTTTTTTCGCCTTAACCGTATAGGTAACAAAGCCGTCGCCGCGAGAATCGACCTTCTCGCCGTCTTCCTTCACAGTCGGGAGCAGAAAACCGATGTTTGCAGCCATCGGCGCCAGAAGCGTTTCCTCTTCCAGAGCGCCGTCAAGGGTTGTGGGTTGAAGCGTCTGGAATGTTGCGTAAACTCGACCGGAAAGAAGGTCAACGCCGGCTGTTACTTCAACGTAGATGGTTACCGGCTCGTTTTCGCCAAGCGGAACAACCTCCGTTTCTATTACTTTATTTACGGTATACGAGCCGGCGCCAAGCGATTCAAAAACATTAGCCCAGCCAAACCCTGTGAACTGGAACGTACTCCAATCAAGGTCTTCGTCGAGATACATTTCCACGTCGACGCGCTGCGCCGGCGCGGTTGCCGTTTCGTCGTTTTCAAAATTGATTTGATACGCCAGGGTTTCTTCGCCAAGAATCCAACCGTCATTCCCGGACGGCCCGACGATTTCGTTCGGGTCGACGGATTTCCCTTCGTTGGAAACCCCATGATCGCCAGCGTCGTACGGGTCTTCCAAAATACAGACTGACGTTTTATCGGTAGCGGAGAAGTTATACCTGTCCCAAACCGTCAATTCAAACTCATACGTACCAATTCCAAGATTTACGCTGACGTCAGGAACTTCATACATCGGAACTAATGAAACAACGTCTTTTACCGTTTCGCCTGTGGTCAGGTTCACCCAGCGATAGCGATAAATGCCTTCATTTATCACATCGTAACTTTTATTCGACAGACTTTGCAGGTCAGTCTGCGGCGAATCTTGACCGGTACTTGCCCCCATGGCAGTAGGCTTTTCTTTTAACGTTTCTTTTCCGCCAACTGCTTTGAGAAGACATTTCGCAATCTCATCCTTCTTGATTCTCTGGCTGGGAATGTCTCCAGCAGAGCAGTACGGGAAGCCGGTATCGATAGTAATATCAATTACACCCTCGTCGTTGGCAGCGTAAAGTTCAAAACGATTATTAGTAGCTGACGGTTTAATCTTCAGTTTGAGGTTATAGCAAATGTGCTGCTCTCCATTAACCATTTGAACCGTGACGCCATTGTCGCCAAATGCGGCATATAGCTTTGAAGCTGTAGGAATCTTAAAATACCGAACGATACTATCGCCAGAATTTATATAAGAGCTAAAGGGATTTAACTTACTAAGGAAAGCTCTGTCAATTTTAATTTCTTCATTCAGAGTAATTTGATTTCCTTCTGCGTCTTCATAATATAAGACGCCTACAAATTCTCTAATCGCATCAACTTTAATTTTATTTTTTGAGTGTTTTGGGGTAGACGTTATACCGCTGTAATCCGTAACCGTAATATTCAATTTTGCAGAATTTCCTGCTGTCAGC
>CACXSS010000206.1 GCA_902770245.1 uncultured Planctomycetota bacterium
CTGGGCAACTTCAACGAATTGTTCGGTCTGCAAGGCAGAACGGACGGTCTGTATCTGATCGGCTTGGGCGCTGGTCCCGCTCCTGAACCAGGCTCTGGCGTGCCTGAACCGTCAACGTGGGCGCTGCTGATTCTCGGCGCCGTCGGCTTGCTGTTCTGGCGGAAAAGAAAGTAATAGAAAAACGTAGGCGAGCCACGGGTGTAAACCCGTGGGTGTGAGCGAAGCGAACGTAGTGCGAGAGCAAAGCTCTCGCTTTTTTATAAATAGAACCGTTAAACACTACAGATAAACGGAGGAAATCATGACAAGAAAAGCTCTGGTTCTTTTGACGATTATTTTGACTTTCTCGTGTTCTGCTCAGGCGGATTCGCCGGAAGAGAAAACCGCGCCGGAAAAGCCGGGTTGGGAACTCGTCTTTGAGGACAATTTCGATAACGAAACGGTTTTAAGTCCGGAGAAATGGATCGACGCCTATCGTCCGGGTCGAGCGGAATATTACGCGCTCAAATCCGGCAAGCCGAGCGATTTCAACGGGCTGAAAACCAACTACGTAATCGAAAACGGGATTCTCAAACTCCGAATCGATCGCGACCTCCCGAAACGCAAAAACGTTAAATCTTTGTGCGTTTCCTCAATTCAAACGTCTCGATGGACGTATAATCCGGAAACGGGAGAGTTCGGAACTATCGATAAGTTTACGACGAAGTACGGGCTGTTTGAAGTCCGCTGCCGAATGCCGAAAGGGAGCGGCTTGCACAGCGCGTTTTGGCTCCTTCAAAAAGGCGCGCGCGAGCAGGAAATTTCGCCGGACGGAAAGCCCGGCAAAATCGGCGACGGCGTTGTAGAAATCGACATCTTCGAGATGCAGGGCAGAAAAGTCGACGCGCGCATTAACGACTTCAACGTTCATTTCACAAAAAAAGGTCATCACAAACACCATTTCGACTTCGACTGTTCAAAGGAATTCCATACGTGGGGCTTGAACTGGGAGGAAGGAAAGCTGACGTGGTATCTGGACGGTAAAGAGATTTACACGTACGAAGGTCCCACGCCGCAAAGCGAGATGCTGATCCTTCTCGGGCTTTATCACAACTGCGGCTGGACGGGTCGGCTCGATCCGAACTTACCCTACCCGCTGGATTTCGAGATCGACTGGATTCGGGTCTGGAAGAAGAAATGAAAGACGCAGGCGAGCCGGGGCGCGTAAACCCTTGGGCGCGAGCGAAGCGAACGTAAAATGAAAGGCTCGCCTTTTTTCTAAATTTTTTCTCCCCTGCCCTGTACAATTCATTTAGAATTTGTTAAAATGGAATGAGTTGTAGCTATCATTCAATCGCTTTTTCGAAATCAGGAGACGTTTATGAATCTCATATTTCCGGAATCGTTTCCCCTTTTGGGCGCGACGCTTGCCGACAGCGCCGGCGGGCTGCCTGCTCCGTTGTGGTTTATTCAATTTTTTAAGATCGTCGGGTTTACGCTGCACGTGCTGATGATGAACCTCTGGTTCGTTGGTCTTCCGGCGGCGCTGGCGATGTTTATCGTTGGAGGGAAAAGCGGTCGGGCTTGGTCGCGCCGATTCCTCCAGCAGCTTCCGACGATTGTCGCCTTTGGCATCAACTTCGGAATCGTGCCTCTGCTGTTCCTTCAAACCGCGTACTACAAGGCGTTCTATACGGGCACCGTTTTGATGGCGTGGCCGTGGCTGATGGTTTTGCTGTGGGTGATGATAAGTTACTACAGCGTCTATGTCGCAGCATTTTCCGCCAAGGGCGAACCGAAACCGCTTAAAAGCCAGCTTATCGTCTTTTTCGGTTCGCTGGCGTCGCTGTTCTTTATTATCGCCGGTCTGACAATGTCGACAGGCATCACGTTCATGGCGTCTCCCCAAAGCTGGGACGCGGTCTGGGAATCGACTCAAGTCGGCGGCGCGACGCTCGGAACGGCTTTGCCGATTCACAACTACGTTGTCGTCTACCGCATTTTGACGATGCTGGGCATCGCATTTGTAACAACCGGCGTTTGGGCGTTTTTCGACGGCGCATGGCTGGGCGGAGCCGCCGGCTGCTGCACGGACAGCGCCTGCGCTGTCAATAAACCGTCGTGCTGCTGGCTGAGATGCTTTTCGACCGTCATGTCGATTATCGGCGCAGCTGTTGCAACGTACGCCTACGGGAAATATTTGGGACTCGTTTCCGACCCGATTATCGAGGCGATTAACAGCCCCGGCAACGCGATTGTAACGTCGATTTCCAAATACGTCTTCTGGATTCCCGCTGGACTGCTGATTTTGATTTGCCTGGTTCCGTCCGGCTGTCGAAAGGCGTTGGCGCTGCTGGCGTTTGTCGCTCAGCTGGGCGCAGTCGGCGTTTGGGCGACGGTTCGACAATGGATTCAGCATCTGGAAATCGTCCCGGTTATGGACGCCGCCAATATGCCGGAATCGGTTCAATGGTCGCCGATAATCGCGTTTTTGGTTCTTTTCGTTTTCGGACTGCTGGTTTGCGGCTGGATTGTTTCCCGCGTTGTTGTTGGAGTCAAGACTGCCGAGTAAATCGAGTTAGTATTTAGTGGTTAGTGGTTAGTGGTTAGGACGCAAGCGCTCCTCTCACTATGCACTACGCACTATGCACTACGCACTTAATTAATACTTTCAACATACACATATAAATCAGGAGAACAGTTATGCAATATCCGTGGTGGTACGTACCGATTTTAACCAGCCCGCTTGTCATTGCGGCAGTGTCCGTCATTCACGTTTTGGTGAGCCATTACGCCGTTGGCGGCGGCATTCTTTTGGCGCGGGAAAACGCCTACGCCGTCAAGACGGGCGACGAGGAGTATCGAAAATACTGGAAGAGTCACACAAAATTTTTCGTCCTGCTGACGGTCGTTTTCGGAGCGATAACCGGCGTTGGAATCTGGTGGACGATTGCTCTGGCATCCCCGCTGGCAACGCAGACGCTCATTCAGACGTTCGTTTTCGGCTGGGCGATTGAATGGGTCTTTTTTGTCATGGAACTGGCGGCGGCGTTTGCGTTCTATTATTACTGGGACAAACTCGCCAAACGCGACCACGTTCTAATCGGCTGGATTTACGCTCTGGCGGCGTGGATCAGCCTCGTTCTGATTACCGGAATTACAGCGTACATGATTAACGCCAAAGGTCTTTTCGGCGACTACGCTCAGACCGGCAACTTCTGGCACGCGTTTTTCAACGTCGAGTTCCTGCCGCAAATGATCGCTCGAACCGGCGCGGCGCTGTTGCTGGGAACGCTGTATATTTTCGTTCACGCCAGCTGGACGATTAAAGACAACGACGCGCTGAAGACAAAAGTCGTTAGAAGAATGATCGCCCCGTCGATTGTCGGCGCGCTCTTTCTCCTCGGCGGAATGGTCGCCAGCGTCGCCCTGTTCCCGCAAAATGCGCTCATGGCAATTGAACGCGCTGCGGCTTTGAACATCATGCTGGCGATGACTGTCGGCGCGTTGGGATTGTTGGCGTTTATGATTGTCTTTTTCGTCTTCCCGAAACCGCAGACGCTCACCCCGCAGTTCGCGCTGTGTCTGCTGTTTATCGCCTTTGCGGCGTTCGCCTGCAGCGAGTTCATTCGAGAAGCGGCGCGAAAGCCCTATATCGTCGACGGTCAGATTTTGGGCAACCAGATTGCCGTTTCTCAAATTGCCGACTGCCAGAAAGACGGCTTTTTGTCTCAGGGCGTCTGGACGAGCAAATACATGAAAACCAAAGACGCCAACCCCGGCTTGGCTTTGTTCATGCACCACTGCAACGACTGTCACGCGTCGGACGTCGGTCTTTCCGCGATGAGTTTGCTGACCTACGGCGAAACCAAAGAGCAGATTGCCGAAAAGATCAAACATCTCAACAAACCCAACGTCTCCATGCCGCCGTGGTGCGGAACGGACGAAGAAGCCGACCAGCTGGCGGAATACCTCGTTTCGATTCAGAGAAAAGAGGGAGAGAAGGCGGAGAATTAAAATTAACGTAAGTGTCACGCTTGCGTCGGGGAGTGCGGCGCCCCTAGGCGCCGCCTTAACCAACGCCCCACACAAAAGCTGGGAGGATTCTGGGAGGATTCTGGGAGGATTCTGGGAGGATTCTGGGAATTGCTGGGAATTTCTGGGAATTTCTGGGAAGACTTAATCCAATCCCAGCCCATCCCAGCGCTCTCCCAGAAGTTCCCAGCTATCTCCCAGCTTCCTCAACCGCTAACGCGGTTGTACTCCCGGGAACTAACGTTCCCGGCTCGCCTTTTTAATAATCCCTTTTCTTTCCTAACCTAAAATGATAACCCTCAAACGACTCGTCAGCGCTTGCGTTTTGTTCTTAATCGTCCCTCTTTGCGTCTGTTACTCAAAAAACGATGACGGCATTTTGAACTATGATCAGGATCCTGTGCGTTATTTTTCACGCGATATTGAACGCTTTGAAACCATGTTCAGAACCAGATGGATTGATTTGAATTATCATACTTCGCATGGCGACAACGTTCTTCATTACGCCGCTTTGAAAGGCGATCTCGACTGGGTTAAACGAATTGTGGAACAGGGCGCAGACGTCAACGAAGCAGACAATAACGGCAGGACCCCGCTGCTGTTCGCTGCAATTAAGGGGAAACTTGAGCTGGTTGAGTATCTGGCTCAACAAGGCGCGGACGTCAACGTCAAAGACCCCGACAAAAAAACCGCGCTCCATTTTGCTGCTGAAGTCGGGGCTTTAGATCTTGTCAAATGGCTGGTCGAAAAGGGGCTGGACGTCAATGCTAAAGATAACGACATTGGTAAAAAAGCTGTCTTGCTGTACGCCGTCGAAAGCGATTCTTTAGAGTTGGTTCAGTGGCTGGTTCAACACGGCGCCGATGTCAAAGTTACAGATTACTATGGGCAAACCGCTTTGCAGTATGCTGTTAAAAAAAGCTCTCTGGAAATGGTTCAATGGCTGGTCGAACAGGGACTGGACGTCAACGTAACAGATAGTCGCGGGAGTACGCTCTTGCATTACGCTTCTCAAAGAGCTTCTCTGGAAATCGTTCAATGGCTCCTTGAACAGGGACTGGATATCAACGCAAAAGACTCACTTGGACATACGCCTATATTCTACACAGCTCGCAGCAATTTTCCAGAACAGGTTGAGTGGATGGTCGAACGCGGCGCAGATGTCAACGCAAAAGACAAGATCGGGTTATCCGTGTTTTATTATATTTGCGAAAATTTCCATTTAACGCTAAAAGAAAAGCAAAACCTCTTTCTTTGGCTCGACGAACACGGCGCGGATCTCAAAAAGAACGGCGCAGATGCGTTATTTCAGGCTGCTTTATTAGGCAATCTGGAACTGGTAAAGTGGCTGGTGGAACAAGGCGTTGACGTCAATAGCGTATTTCCAGATCATAAAACCGCATTGCATTTCGCCGCCCGAGGCGGCAATTTGGATCTGGCTCTGTGGCTCATTGAGCAGGGCGTAGACGTCAATGCCGAATCGAACAGCGGCGAAACCGCGTTAACGCTCGCCTGCGACTGCGACAAAATCGTTTTCGACAAAAATAGTCTCAAAATGGTTCAGCTTCTGGTAGAACATGGCGCTATCGCCAATCCAAATCTGGGTAAAAAACTGTGTCCTTACTGGTACGAACTGTGGAAAAAACAAAGCAAATCCAGAACGGGCGTGAATTTTCCGCTGATTCGTTATTTGATGTTTCACGATCCAGTTTTTATTAGCGCCGTTTCTGTAATTTTTTTAGGCGCTTTACTCATTTGGTTGTATTTCGTTTTAATTAAAAGAGCAAAAAAAAAAAAAAAAATTGAGACGATGTAAGGACGAAGCGGGGGCTTGACGCCGCCTTAACCAGCGCCCCGCTCTAAATCTTCGGCGAAGCTAGAAACCTAATCGGGTCGCGGACGAAGTCCGCTTCAGAAAAAATAGAATACAAAATAACCAACGTTAAAAAAACAAGTTATAATTTAACTTACATTCATACAAAGTAAGTTTAGAGTTGCGGACTTCGTCCGCGACCCGTAAGCGTTATCGACTTCGTCTCTGTATATGTACAGGTCAAACAACCAACGGAAGCGGCGCCTCAAACTCTGAAAATACTCGCGTCTCATTTCTAAATAAAAAAGCGAGAGCTTGGCTCTCGCTTTTCGTTTTATCTATTAGGTTTTCGCGGGTCGTTGGATTTTAGCCCGGGAACTACGTTCCCGGCTCGCCTTTCGCTTTGCGTAATTACTAATTACTCATTACTAATTACTAATTCTCAAAGCGGCGCGACGGTTCCGCCGGAGTTG
>CACXSS010000207.1 GCA_902770245.1 uncultured Planctomycetota bacterium
GGCGGCGTCGATGAAATGGGTCAACGACGATGCCAACCGCTATCGGCTGTGTTCTCAAACCGTTGACGTCAAGCCGGGAGAAGCGGCGGTGTTCTCCGTCTGGGTGAAAACGAAAGACCTAAAAGTCGGAAAAGCCGCTATCTGCATGGAATGGTCGGACGCTCAAACCGGGCAATGGCTTGGCGGCGCGTACGCCCGCGGAGTTGACGGGACGTCGGACTGGACGCGTATTTCCGCGTTTGCGGAAGTTCCTCCCGAGGCGAAAGAAGGCTCTGTTCACGTTACGTGCTACTGCACTAAAGGCGCGACGGGAACCGCTTGGTTCGACGACGTCGAAATTAAATCGTACATCCCGACGTTTTTCTCTGCGATGACGACAAACCGGTATCGTCACATGACAGTCGGCGGCAAAGTCAAAGCGTTTGTCGGTATCAATAACCGGTTCTATAAAATCGATTTGAACAAGGCGCCCGGGCGCATGGTCGTTTCCGGTTCTGCGCTGGAAAACGAAATCGTCCTTGCCCCGTCAGGCGTTACAAATGATTCCATTGAGTTTACTATCGATTCAGACGCGCTTCCTGTCGGCGAGTACAAGCTGGAATATCAAACCGTCAACCCGATTTCCGAAAAGCCGGAAACGATTTCCAAAACGTTACACAAACTGGCTCAGTTCCCGGAATGTAAAACCCGCATCGACGAACATCGCCGGTTTATCGTTGACGGCAAACCGTTCTTCCCGCTGGGCATGTATTTCGGCGCAGTCAAGCCGGAAGAGCTGGAAATTTACGCGGATTCAAAATTCAATTGTTTGATGCCCTATCACGCGATAAGCCGGGAATCGCTGGATTTAATGCAGCAAAAGAACATCCGCTGCATTTACAGCGTCAAAGATTTATACGTTGGTCTGCGCTGCAAGACGGACGAAGAAGGTCGAGCTAAAACGGTGGAAACGATTAACGCTTTGAAAGATCACCCCGCCATTTTTGCGTGGTATATTAACGACGAATTGCCATTGACGATGCTCGAGCCGCTGACAGGGCATCGCGATTTGTGCGAAAGTCTTGACCCGGGACGTCCGACGTGGGTTGTGCTGTATCAGTACAAGCAGATTCGGTCGTACGTCCCCACGTTTGACGTAATTGGAACAGACCCGTACCCGATTCCCTCCAAGCCGGCGTCCATGGCGTACGAGTACGCAAAATCGACTTACGACGGCTCGTTCGGCGCGCACGCCATGATTCAGGTTCCGCAGGCGTTCAACTGGGCGTCATACAAAAAAACGCCGGAAGAAAAGCAAAAGAACAGAACGCCCACGTACGAAGAGCTTCGCGGTATGGCGTGGATGAACGTTGCCGGCGGCGCCAACGGGCTGATTTTCTATTCCTGGTTCGACCTGTGGAAGATGAACAAAACAGTGGAAGAGGGCGGCACAGCTCTGGTTCGAGAACCGTTTGAACAGCGTTGGGCGGAACTGAAAAAGCTGGGCGAAGAGATTGCCGACTGCTTCCCGATTCTTTTGGGCGCTGAGCCGACGCTCAGCGTTACAAAATCGGACGAGTCCGACGAGGAAATCGTTTCGCGTCTGTTTGGCGCCAACGGCTCGACGTGGCTTTTGATTGTCAACACCAACGACAAAGAAACCAAGTCAGCGGTTTACGAGATCCCAGCCAATGCTACGTTGGGACAAACCAAACTCGGCTCTCCAGCAACGCAGGACTGCTCGAAAATCCGAATCGACCTCCCGCCACTGGAACCGCGATTGATTGAAATTAAATAGCATTTGGCGTTTACACTTTCTCCCCTTACTAAAGTTTTTTGGAAAGGGGAGTTTGAGGGGAAGAACCTTTTTTTCAAAAAAGGTTTTCCCCTCATGTTATTTAACTTGAAAAAACTTCTCTAAAAGGGAGCCAGCTTGCTGGCGACCGAAAGTTTTTTCAAGGGTGGCAGCGAGGAGCCGCTCTCGTTGGTTGCTTTTATTTCTCCCCTAACTAATGTTTCTGAAAATGGAAGTATTAGGTGAAGAACCTTTTTTAACAATTAATCAAACAATATCTGAACAGCGAAACTCAACTGCTTCAGGTATTTATAAATCCCTAAAATACAAATAATAATGCGTTTGAAAAACTGGGAAACTAATGTAAATCCAAATTTTTGAGGTGTATTAACAACATCTAAATTTAAAAGCCCTTCTGAAAGCCATACTCTGGTTAGCTCAAATGAAACGATTGTTAGAGATCTTAATGAATCAGATAAGTTTTATAAAATTGAGTTATTAGAGAAATATCAGAATCAGACAATTCTAAATTAATACCAATAGAACAGTCTGATATACAAAAAACTCGTATTAGCTAAAAATTAAACAGACTCCATGCCAATATATAAAGTAGAATAAATGGAAAGAGAATACTAAATAATATATAATAAAAATAGATTTGAAAACATAAAAAACAACTATTAAACGAAATTGTAAGAGAAACAATACAAGTATATAAAAACAAAAATAAAGGGAAAGAAAACAAATGACATAATTTGATTCCTTTCACATCTTTTAAAGAAATGAAAATAGAGCGCTTATAAAAGTATAATATACCGTAAACTATTATAAGTATGATATAATACAAATAAGGAATCCAGAAATCAGATATTATAGGAACATATTTAGGTACATTTAAGTTTGTAAACCTAGGGTCGTTCTGAGGGAATGTAATTAACAGACAAAAAATACTAAAAGTTATTGGAAAATAATTAACAAGAATAATACGTTGTAGTACTTTCCAACGATATATAGAAGCAATAAATCTATCCATAATTATTGCAAATGCGAAAACTAATAGAAACATGACTATAAAGGTTAAAAAACTCAATTAATATATTAACTATACAAACGCTTAATCAATATTATTAGTATATATTGAGTTCTTAAAATGTCAAGTCCGTTAGAGCAGATATTTCTTTTTTTAATTTGCCTATCTATTTCTCTCATGCATAAATATTCATATTATTATTTATTAGTTAACTTTTTATACTGCATATTGTCTTGTAAAGATGTTAGCATTACCAGTTTGGGCGTTACCAACAGAAAGAGCTACTATTGGAGTTATAATAAGGCGGTATTAATAAAGACGCTCCCCGTATTACTCTTTTATACGAAGAAATTAACACTTTCATTGCCTATACTTAGATGGTATAACTTTGTTTGTGCCATTTGTTAAACGATAAGAAAAAGAGACGTGCTTCAGGATATAGGTTCAACGCTAGCTAATATGGAAGGTGGAGTTAACTCGCTGACAACCGAAAGTTTTTTCAAGGACGGATGATCTACGTCTAAGGTGTTTCGCCACAAAGAATATATAGAATGGAAGACGTAACGCTTTGCGGCGGAAGCCTCCAAAAATCTCTTGAATGCGGAAAGCTGCTCTGACCCTTTGGTTCGCGGACATCCTGTCCGCCGAAGAAAAACTAAAAACTCCGTCACGTGAAATTTCTAAATATTTCTGAATTTTTTCCAACCTACACCCTTGTATTATTCTCTTAAATTACATATAATATAAATATATCAAAAATCGTTACACATCAAACTTAACTCGAATTCCTTTACTGTCATGAAATCCCGATTATTTCACTTAACTGTCGTTTTCCTTTTAACCATGTTTGTTGCTCCGTTTTGCGTTTACGCTCAAGAAGAGGACATTCTCATTGAACCGCCGCTGACATGGTCAATTAACTCGATTCAGATAGTCTGGTCAGTTTCGCAGGGCGCAACTACGACACAGGAAACCAAGTTCATCTATGGGGCTGACAAAGTCAACAGCGAAACGTTCGGAAAAGAGCTTTCTAACGAAAAAGGATCGACAGCTGGCATTTCTGGAGGGGGTGGCGCGAGAGTTGACGCCAATGCCAAATTGGAATCCAACCCGCTTACGCTTTTTGGTCTTCTGGGCGCAAAAGTCAACGCCTCGTCATATGTAGAAGGCGGGTTTAATTACAATCAAACTAATCGGAATACAGACACATCCCAATGGTCAGAATCGGAAAAGAATGTTGTCAGTCAGGCGTTGTCTTCGGCGTTTGAACAGAACGCTCAGCAAACTATTTCCAATCAACGGCTACTCTTTACAGTGGATTTTGTCAACCATACCTCAACGCGTTTATACTTTAGTCCCAATTCTGCCAATACAATCCCGGTTTATTGCGGAAACGTCCATATTGGAGACGCACGACTGATAAGCGAGAATGCTTCTATTGCCGCAACAGGAAAACCAATTCCCTGCCAGTTTGAAATGGCATTAAACGATACAGGAAAACAAAGCCTGGTCAATAACCGCCCGATTATCCGCATTGACGGTGGACAATTGCTTATTCAATCGTTGCCCAACGCCAGAGAACGAATTGACGACGCAGTTCAGGAATCTACTGTTGCTACAAGCTACTTTACAATTGCGATTCTGTCTGGCAACGAAGTAAAAGAATGGAAAATCCGCTGGTTTAGAAAGAACCCGGTAACGTTACTGGAAGCGTTAGAAGCAATTAACGAAAATATCCGTGATATAAGCAACGACGACAACAAGACTATTTTCTCTATTGAAAACAAAAAACTCATCAGCGTTTGCGACGCTCCGTTTACCGATAAAGGCGATCCTGATTGGATAACGGAACTAAAAGTATTCAAAGGCGCCAATGCTCAAACCGTTAGCGATCCCGATTTGTCTGAAATGCCTCGCCGCGGAGAACGATACGTTTTCCAGCTTGTCAATCAAGAAATCAAAAAACTGAAAGCAAAGGGGAAAGCGGGAGACGCAGAAGCAATCTTTGAATTGGCAAAGAAGTATTATTATGGCGATGGCGTACCAGAAGATAAAGTCAAGGCGGTTAAATTGTATCAAAAAGCTGCGGAATTAGGAAATGCTAAGGCACAAAATAATCTTAGTGTGTGTTACTATAACGGTGTTGGCTTACCTGAAGATAAATCAGAAGCTGTAAAATGGTGGACTAAGGCGGCAGAACAGGGAGATGTTTATGCACAATTTTACCTTGGTTTATGTTATATGAAAGGCGATGGTATTTCGCAAGATAAAATAGAAGCTGTAAAATGGTGGACTAAGGCGGCAGAACAGGGAGATGCTGATGCACAACGTAATCTTGGTCATTGCTATGAAAATGGCGAAGGCGTAGCCAAAAATATAGACGAGGCGGTAAAATGGTATCGTAAAGCGGCGGAGCAAGGAGATGCAAGGGCGCAATTAATGCTTGGCAATTGCTATTATGACGGCAAAGGCGTTACCAAAGATATGGATGAAGCGGTAAAATGGTGGCGTAATGCAGCAGATCAGGGATATGTTCAAGCGCAATATAATCTTGGCATATGCTATTGGAAAGGCGATGGTATTTCTCAAGATAAGGATGAAGCAGTAAAATGGTATCTCAAAGCGGCGGAACAAGGGGATGCAGTTTCACAGCTTTTTCTTGGTCTCATATATGAACACGGTCTAGGCGATGAAATTGATTTGGAAGAGGCGGCTAAATGGTATAGGAAAGCTGCAGATCAAGGTGTTGATGAAGCACAATTTAGTCTAGGCAATTTTTACTTAAATGGTAAGGGTGTAAAAAAAGATTATATAGAAGCAGTAAAATGGTTTCGAAAAGCAGCAGAACAAGGTAATGCAAGTGCGCAAAATAATCTTGGTGTATGCTATGGAGTTGGTTACGGTGTTGAGAAAGATTACAAAGAAGCAGTAAAGTGGTTTCGAAAAGCAGCAGATCAGGAAAATATAGATTCGCAATATCTTCTAGGAGTGTATTATTATAGAGGTCATGGAGTACCAGAAGATAAAGATGAAGCGATTAAATGGCTCCGTAAAGCTGCAGGACAAGGATGTGAAGATGCAATAAAGTTATTAAAAGAACTTAATGAATCTTATTGATATTATGGAGAATATCTAACGTTTTTTCTTTTTCTGTTGCGGACTTACGTCCGCGATCCAGAAAGGTTTTCGGTAGCTACTCAGTCGTTCTTCGGGACAAAGAAGCTACGGCGGGCGAAGACGCCCGCGAACCAGAGGGACGGTCTGCCAATTCTGCGAAAGAGATTTCTGGAGTCTTCCGCATTTCTTGACGGCTTCGCCGTCAAGTTGTAGCCCGAGGACGGGCTACATCCAGAGGAGGTTGTCGGCTTCGTCATTTTGGAATGCACACTTCGAACAAAGCGTAACTGCGTTCGCTTCGCTCTCTCCGTTACCGCCTTTCATTTCTTTGCGTTCTTTGCGGCTTAAATCTTTGGCGGACT
>CACXSS010000208.1 GCA_902770245.1 uncultured Planctomycetota bacterium
TATTTTCAGTCCCATTCCGTTCCAGACTGCATCATGCTGGGCAAGATTCACAAGAAGGAACTCTTCAAGCCGTGGGCGCTGTTCGCTCTGTTGCCGGACTGGGTAACGATAAAAACTTTCGCTGCCTTTTTCCTGTTTAAGAAGAAGGATTGCCGCGACGACTCGCTGCTCAAACGGATTGTAGACCTGTACGCTCAAAACGGAATCCGCATGGGCGTCCCAACGGACTACTGCCCTGCCCTGCTGGTTAAAGAGGGCTGCCTGACCAAACGTCAGCCGACGGAATTGCAAATGAAAGACGTCGAATACGGCTGGCAGGTCGCCAAGGACATGGGGCGCTTTGACGTTGGGCAAACAGTTATTGTCAAAAATCAGATGGCGGTTGCCATTGAAGCCATCGAAGGCACAGACGCCTGTATTAAACGCGCCGGGGAACTGTCACAACGCGGCGGGCTTGTCATGGTCAAGGTTGCCAAACCGCAGCAGGACATGCGTTTTGACGTCCCGACTATCGGCATGACAACCGTCAAAAACCTTGTTTCCGTCGGCGGGCAGGTTCTGGCGGTTGAAGCAAACAAGACGATTCTCATTGATGAAGACGCCGTGGTCGATTACGCCAACGCTCACAATCTTGCGATTGTCGCGATTGTTAAAGAGTAAACGTTACTTTTCACATTCATCTATAATATTCATTCAACGACATGAAACAATATTTCCTGAATCAGAACAAACCGGCTATTGATTCCGCTATTGACAAGCTGTATGATCTTTACGCCCAAACGTCGTCGGGCGAATGGAATATGTCAAAAGTTCTGCTGGTCGTTCCGTCCGCTCGAATTCGCAGAGAGTTTCTGTATCGGCTGATACTGTTCGCTCAGGAAAAGAACGCCATTTTGGAAGCGCCCAAAATCTTGACCATCGGGCGCGCGCCAGAGTTTCTATATCGTCAAACCCGACCCTTTGCCGACGACGTTACTCAATATCTGGCTTGGTATCGCGCCATTACGATGTCCGACAAAGACAAACGGAAAGAATTCTTGCCGTCTATGCCGGACAAAAACGATCTGGAAGGGCAATATTTGCTCGGTCAGATGTTTTCCAGACTTCATCAAAGTCTGTCGGCAGAGCTGTTGAATTATTACGACGAAAAACCTCAAAGCGAAATCAACATCGTCAATAAGCTTGAAGAGTTCGAGAAAAATCACAGCGGTCTGAATTTATCGAAAGAAATCGAGCGATGGAAATTCTTCTCTGAAATCAAAAAGAATTATCTGTCGATTCTTGATGAACACAATCTCTGGGACGTTCAGGTTGCCAGACGTCACGCTTTGGCATACCCTCAGCCGGGCGACTTTGTAACGCAATACGACCTCGTTCTGGCGGGCATCGTCGATTTGAACCGCGTTCAAAAAGCGATTCTCCAACAGGTTGGCGACCATGTTACAGCTTTAATTTACGCTCCGGAATCAGAATCGAACGGTTTTGACGCTTTCGGCGCGTTAAAAGTCGATTACTGGAATCAGGATTTGCTTTGTCCTCTGGATGACAGCCAGATCATTCAGGTCGAAAAGCCGGAAGAACAGGTTCTGTGCGCCTTTGAATATATTCGTCAATTGAGTAAAGATTATACTCCGGGCGATATTACTATCGGCGCGCCGGACGAAAAACTCATTCCGTATGTTCAAGCCACGGCAGATAAATTGGGGCTTCTGATTGACAACGCCATCGGGCAGTCCGTCTCTTCAACCGCGCCATACGCTCTGCTGCAGTCCATTTCAGAATTTCTGGATTCTGGCTCTTACGCCTCCTTCGCAAATCTGGTTCGACATCCGTCCGTTTACGCCGCCTTGTTACAGAATTCGTCTGGAACAAAAAAAGACATTCTTTCCGTTCTTGACAATTTTCAGCAGGAGTATTTCCCCTTGAGCGTCTCTTCCGGCGTGATTAAAAATCTTGCGCCAACGCAATCCTGCTCCGGCCAGGAAATCAATATGGTCAGAGACGCTCTGCATTGGGTTTTGTCCTGGCTTTCCGACCTGATTAAAAAAGAGGTCAATCCCGCAGAACTGGCGCAAATTATCGCAAAGCTCTTTAATCAGCTGCCTGAAGAAAAAAGCGATTTAAATCGAACCGTTGAGAAAATCATTATTGATTCTTGCGAACGGCTTAACGCCATTTCAGAGGATTTCATCGGAAAGCTGTCTCCGCAATCCGCTCTGAAAATGATTCTGCTGCGTTTACAGTCGTTCAATCTGCCTAACGGTTCGGAAGACATCAGTATGTCAGATGAGGAATTGGACGAACTGGCGCAGCAGGGGTCGTCAAAACCGATGCTTCATGTGGCTGGTTGGCTGGAACTGCTTTGGGATCGCGCCCCGGTTCTGACAATTCTTTCCTTTAACGAAGGAATCGTACCGCAAAGCGTCAACGCTAACCTGTTCCTTCCCAACGAGTTGAGAAAAGAGTTAGGAATTACGGATAACGATCGGCGATTCGCCCGAGACGCTTACGTTCTTAAAGCAATGGCGTCGTCTAAAAAACATCTGCTGGCAATATGCGGCAAACGTGACACGGAAGACAAGCCAAGGCTTCCCAGCCGGTTGCTGTTCAACAAAGACAAATATACTCAACAGGCGTTTAATTACTTTAACGATAAACTGACGCTGCCCAAATTCACGATATCCCCCAAAGCCAGCGGCAGCGCAATTCCGTCCGTTTCGTCTCGAAATGCCGTTTTGCAATGGGCGGCAGACAACTTAAGCGGAATCGTATTAAAAGGCGTTGTCAAAAACGTTTCAGCTACAAAATTTAAGGAATACATTCAATGTCCGTTCAGATTTTATCTCAATTACGTCGCCAAAGTCCAGCCGACAGACTATTCAATTAGCGAAATGCAGCCGCTTTCATTTGGTTCGTTTATTCATCAGGTTTTGCAAAGATGGGCGCAAAACGAATTGGATAGCGGTCAACTTAACTGGCATCCCAAAGCAGAAGAACTCTCTGAGCAGCTCAACGCTATTGTTGACGAACTGTTTGAACAGAGTTATCCCAATAGCGTTCAGCCGAGCATCGTTATTCAAAAAGAGATTATCAAACAGCGTCTTGCCGCCTTTGCTGAATTCCAGCAAACCTGGCCTGGAAACACAATTGCAGTCGAACAGGACTTTGAACAGGTCGTTACCCTCAAAGACAAAGAGAAAATGACGCTCATCGGCAGAATCGACCGCATCGACCTTTCTCCTGAAGGCGATATTATACTCTTGGATTATAAAACGTCCGATACCGGCGACAATCCCAGGGAAGACCATCTCGATAAAGACGGCAATTGGATCAACCTTCAGCTGCCGATTTATCGACGCCTGCTCCTCGCCAACAAAAACAGGTTTTCCGAATACATAACGAAAGAAACGCAAATCAAAGTCGGATATATCAACATTTCAAAAGAAAAAGCCGCCAAAAACGAAGACCCCAAATGGTTAGACAGCGAATTTGACGCGGCGGAAGATAAAATGATGGAGGTCATGGAAAAAATCCATAATGGCGTATTCTGGCCGCCGGAAAAAGACGTTAAGTACGACTCGTATCCTGAATACGTCAGATGGCTATTGGAAGATGACGAAAAAACGCCGGATAACAAGCCGGAAAAATAAAAAACCATAGTTGGCTTTCGACGCTCATCTCCTAAACCTCCCCCTTGATTATTAATCAGGAATTGATAAAATATTATATTTAGATGATTTGTTTATATTAACCGTTATTTTTAATAATTCCCATGTCAAATCTGGAAAAATACAACAAGATTTTTATGGATTGTTTTTCGCTGACGGAAGCGGATCTCAATTCTGACCTGAAATATCAAAGTATTCCTGCTTGGGACTCCGTTGGTCATGTTGGAATGATTGCGGAACTGGAAGACGCCTTTGACATTATGTTTGAAACGGAAGACATCATCGACTTCAATTCCTACGAAAAAGGCAAGGAATTGCTGGCGAAGTACGACATCGAATTCTAAGTCTATGGGGCTATGAATCGCTTTTCCTCTTTGGAGCGCTTTGCTGACCGTACCGCATTGATTGCGTCCGATGGTCAGCAGTATTCGTATAAATGGTTGTTGGAATACGGGGACGCAGTCGCCCAGCAGGCGGCGTCGCGATCGCTCGTTTTTCTGATTGGTTCCAATACGCCGCAGTGCATTGCGGGCTACGTTGGGTTTGTTCGCCGCGGCGTTGTTCCGGTTTTGATTAACCATACGGTCAGTCAGGAAATGATTGATCAGCTTGTCGACGCGTATCAGCCGGAATACATCTTTCGTCCGGGGGAGAACGGCGAATATGAACTCTCGCAACTCGCAACTCGCAACTCGCAACTTTACCCGGAGTTGGGTTTGATTCTGACGACGTCCGGCAGCACCGGCAGCCCAAAATTCGTCCGGCTGACGTACAAAAACCTGTTCAGCAACGCTCAGTCGATTGCCGAGTATCTGGAAATTTCGTCTGACGATAGAGCGATAACGACGCTGCCGATGACGTATTCATACGGGCTGTCGATTATCAATTCCCACTTGATTTCCGGGGCGTGTATTATTTTAACGGACGCTCCGATTATTGGTAAAGATTTCTGGACGCTGTTCAAAGAGCAGAACCCCACCACGTTCGGCGGCGTGCCGTTCATTTACGACATGCTCAAAAAACTGCGCTTTGCCCGAATGAACTGTCCGTCGTTAAAGTACATTACCCAAGCGGGCGGACATTTATCGGCGGAGCTGGTAAAAGAGTACGAGGATATCTGCAAGCAAAAGGGAATCAAGTTTATCGTCATGTACGGTCAGACAGAAGCGACGGCTCGAATGGCGTACATGCCGTGGGACAAGCTGGAAGGGCGAGAAAACAGCATCGGAATCGCCATTCCCGGCGGAGAATTCTTCCTTATTGACGACGAGGGCTCGGTTATCAACCAGCCCGACGTCCCGGGCGAGTTGTGCTATCGCGGACCGAACGTGTCGCTGGGATATGCAACGTGTCGAGCCGAACTTGCCAACGGCGACGACAACGGCGGCGTTCTTCATACCGGCGACGTCGCCAAACGCGACGCAGAGGGCTTCTATTATATCGTCGGCAGAAAAAAGCGGTTTTTGAAAATCTACGGCAACCGGGTCAATCTGGACGAAGTTCAAACTTTGCTGCTCAAACGCGGCATTGAAGCCGCCTGCGTTGGGAAAGACGACGCTATGAAAGTTTACGTTGTAACAGGAACGGACTGCAATTCCGTCCGACTTCTGCTGGCGGAACTGACTCATCTGAATCAAAGCGCATTTACGGTTTTAACGATTGACGCCATTCCCCGCAACGACGCTGGCAAGATTTTGTATTCTAAACTGGAGAATTGATGGACGAGCAAAACAACAATTCGTTAGTAACGCCTTTGTTTGACGTCCCACCGTTTTCGTGGCCGCAGGCGGAAAAAGACCGTTATTACGACGCTGCGATTGCCGCGATGATGGAAAAGCACTCGCAGGCGTGTCCGGAATTCGCCAAGCTTGCCGCCGGCTTTGGCGGGAAAGACGTCTTTCTGCCCGTCCGACTGTTTAAACAGTATTCTTTGCGAAGCGTGCCGGAATCGGAAGTCGTCAAAACCATGACGTCGTCCGGCACGACTGGACAAACGCCGTCGAAAATCTTTCTGGACAGGAACACGTCCGCCAACCAGTCGAAAGTCCTGATGAAAATCTGCTCCGATTTTCTCGGGTCAAAGCGGCTCCCGATGTTGATTATCGACTCGCGCGCCACGATTAAAGACCGCAACCTGTTTTCCGCTCGCGGGGCTGGCATTTTAGGGTTCTCCATGCTGGGCAGAACGCCGACTTACGCCCTCGACGACAACATGAATCTGGACATTGACGCCGTCATGGCGTTTTTGGAAAAGAACGCTGACAGCGACATTTTCGTCTTCGGGTTTACGTTCATGATTTGGGAGCATTTCTATCGCGCTCTGGCGGACAAGGACGTTCGGATTCCGCTGGATAGGGGCATTCTCATTCACGGCGGCGGCTGGAAGAAACTGCTCGATCAGGCGGTTGACAACGAGACGTTCAAACAAAAGCTCAACGAGGTCTGCGGCATCAAAAAGGTTTACAACTATTACGGCATGGTTGAGCAAACCGGCTCCATTTTCATGGAATGCGAATGCGGTCGCCTCCACGCGTCCAATTATTCAGACGTTATCAT
>CACXSS010000209.1 GCA_902770245.1 uncultured Planctomycetota bacterium
GTGTAGCGCCAAAACCAGCGTCTTCGGAGACATAACCTCGTCCTTTCCGCCCGCGCGGCTTCGCGCTCCGTTTAATCCGTCAAATCCGTGAACGGACTGTCCTGCTCAAAACCGTTAGGTACTCAGTTACCGTATGAACCATATATAAAATTATGGTTGTTTAGCAAATCGCTTAATCGCGGCAAATAGTTCCCGCTCTGTTTATATTCACTCAAATTTTAGCAGTTAAATACAATATCTTTTAAGAATCTGAAATTTTTTCGGTAAAATATCTTCCTGCCCCCTTGTCAAAATACGAAAAGACGGCATAATATTTATTTCAGAAAATTATATGTAAATTGCATAGGTTTTCTGTTAAAAATGTAATGATGGCTGTCGCTGGACGCGGTTTCGGATAGACCGCACGAAGGCGGGCAGAAGTAGTTTTATCTGAAAGAAGGATACTATGTCGGAAGAATTGAAAGTCGAATTGCGCGAAATCACCGGCAAACGCCGCAACAAGCGCATGCGAAACAATGAAGGCAAAGTCCCGGCTATTTTGTATGGACACGGAGGCGAAAACATTATGCTTTCCGTTCCCGCCAAGGAGCTGGGGATGATCATTCGTCGCGGCGAACGAGTCATTAAACTCACAGGCGCTGTCAACGAACAGGTTCTTATTAAAGAAATCCAGTGGAACACTTGGGGAGCTGCTGTTTATCACGTAGACTTCGCCCGCGTTAGCGCAAACGAAAAAGTTAACGTTATCGTTCCGCTTAAACTGCACGGCGATTGCCCCGGCGCTCAGGCTGGCGGCGTTGTAACGCAGAATATTCACGAAATCCACATTGAATGCCCGGCGATTGAAATTCCGGAATTCATTCAGGTTAAGATTGACGATCTTCAGCTCAACGGACACATTACCGTTGGACAGATCGTTTTCCCGAAAGACGTTCGCGCCCTTATCGACGCCGATGAAATCGTCGTTCACTGCGCTCAACCCAAGGCTGAAGCGGAACCTGCCGCTGCTGAAGGCGCTGAAGGCGCTGAGCCGGAAGTTATCGGACGCAAGAAGGAAGAAGAAACCGAAGAAAAGAAATAAGTTTATCGGAAACGAGAGTCGGCTGACGAAGACGTGTTTTCCTTACGCCGTTACTCTCAGTTTCCTTCAGATGGAGAACGCCGCATGAAACTAATCGTCGGTTTGGGCAATCCCGGCAGACAATACGTTGGAACGCGGCACAATATGGGTTACGAGGTCGTGGGCTTGCTGGCTCGCCAGCATGGCGCAGGACGTCCGAAATCAAAGTTCCATGCGGAATACGTGGAGTTAAACATTTCGGGAGAGAAAGTCATACTGCTTTCACCGTTAACCTATATGAACCGTTCAGGCTTGTCGGTGTCGGAAGCGAAAGGGTTTTATAAACTCAATTTAACCGATATTTTGATTGTCTGTGACGACTTGAGTTTGCCGGTCGGCAAAATTCGGATCAGAACCGGCGGGTCGTCCGGCGGACAAAAAGGACTGGCTGACATCATTCGGCTTTTAGGCACGGAAGAGTTCCCCCGGCTTCGGCTGGGAATCAGTCATCCGGGCGACAGAATGTCAGTTGTCGATTGGGTCTTGAGCGGGTTTTCATCGGAAGAGAAGCCGTTGGCGCAGTCCAGCATAGAAACGGCGGCGCAGGCGGCGGTCGTCTGGTTAAAGCAAGGAATTGATTCCTGCATGAACCAGTTTAATTAGCAAAATACTTAACCATTCAGATTTTATAGAGAGAGGCGCAATGTCTGTCAATTTTTACGAAGGAATGTTCATTTTGGATACCGCGCTTTACGCGCGCGATCCGGAAGCTGCCCCCAAGAAAATCGAAGCTGCCATTACAGAAAATGGCGGTGAAATTGCTGTAAGTCGTATTTTCGACGAACGCAAGCTCGCTTATCCGATTAAGGGACAGCGCAAAGGCGTTTATTGGCTCGTTTACTTCCGTCTGGAAGGCGTCAAGCTGATCGAAGTCGAACGTCTGTTCAAACTCATCGAAGGCAATCTTCGTCACATGGTTGTCAAGCACGACAATCGTATGGCGGACGCCATGATTGAAAACGCCAAGACCGGCAATTTCATTCAGGCTCACGATGAAATCGTTCAGGAATCTGCCAGCAGCATTGCCGTTGACGCAGTTACCGGCGACGTTATTGATTCCGATTCGGACGACGAAGAATAATCGCCTTGACAGTTTGTTAATTTCCAGAGTCATTTGGCGCGGGCGGCAGAGTGAAACGCGGTTTCGTTTGCCGTCCTGAGCGCGATGTTATGCGTCAGGCGGGTTTTGTTCCTGTCAGACGCGATTTCCCCCGTTTTACTTTTTTGTTCAAAAACGAAGGAGACTTTCCGAAATGGCAAGTTTTAACCGAGTTGTACTTATGGGCAACGTAACCCGCGATGTTGAAGTGCGGTATTTACCGTCCGGCGCTGCGGTTTGTGAATTGACTTTGGCAGTTAACGATCGACGAAAAAATCCGCAGGGAAACTGGGTCAACGAAGCGTCGTTTTTTGACGTTACGTTATGGAATCGAACGGCTGAAATCGCTGGCGAATACCTGCAAAAAGGCGCGCCGGTTCTGATTGAAGGCAAGCTTCGTCAGGAATCCTGGACTCAGGAAGACGGTCAGAAGCGTTCCAAGATTCGCGTTATTGCCGACCAGATGGTTCTGCTCAGCGGACGCGGTCAGGGCGACAACGCTCCGGAAGACGGCGGCGGATACAACCGCGGCGGACGTCAGGGCGGCTATAACCAGGGCGGTTACAACCAGGGCGGATACAATAATCAGGGCGGCTATGGAAACCAGGGTGGCTATAACCAGGGTGGTTATGGAAATCAGGGCGGTTACAACCAGGGTGGAACATCGTCTGGAAACGCCAATCAGGAAATTCCGTCCCGTCAAATTAACGAAGATATTCAGTCGTCTGGCGACGGAGGAGGATTCACGCCTCCGATGTCACAGGGAGACGACGTCCCGTTCTAAACTATAGAACATTGTTTAAGCTGGAGGTTTTAGCGGCGGATTTTAGGCGTAAGCCAACTAACCACTAAAAACTTACCACTTAATTTACATATTTTTTCAACCCTCATTTTAAGGATTTACAAATGCCTAATACGACCAAACAAAAGAAAATCAAGCGTAAGCCTTTCCGCGCCAAGAGAGCGCCCAAGGGAGAACGCGGCGGTTTCCAGTTGTTGCTTATTCAGTCTGTAGACAAACTCGGGAAACAGGGCGACGTCGTTGAAGTCAAGCGCGGATACGCTGTCAATTACCTCATTCCTCAGGGTCTGGCAACCATCGCCACTGAACACCACAAACGCATGGTGGAAAAGCACAAGGCTCAGTTGGCGGAACTGGAACGCGATCGTCTGCTCAAACTGCAGGCTATTGCCGATCAGATCAAGGATCTGGAAGTCAATATCGAAGCCAACGCCTCCGACTCCGGACAGCTTTACGGCTCCGTTACAGCTCAAAACATCTCTGCCGCTCTTAAGGCGAAGGGATATCATGTCGCTCCGGAACAGATTGTTCTCGAAGGACCTCTGAAGGAACTCGGACGTTACACCATCAAGGCGCGTCTCGGTTCCGACATCGAAACCGAATTCAAGGTTTGGGTCGTTCCGGTTGTTGCCGCTGAACTGTAGTGAGACTTCCCCCTTAAAAGGGTAACGAACATCGTTGTTAGTTGTCAGTATTTTGCTTATAGAGAATTCTCTAGGCTTTTTACTGACAACTAGCTTTTTTAAACATTCAAGATTATATTCTGTCACGCCACATGCCCAGCCCAAAACGCGCGCCGAGAAATCAAACGCTGATCTTGACGGAAGAACAGTATGCACAGCTTCAAAAGCGGCTGGACGTTCCGACGTTTCCTCTCACGGCGGCGGACATGGAGAATCGCGTCTTTAACTGCGATCTGTTTGACGTTCTGGACTCTTTGCCGGAAGCGTTTGTTGACTTGATGATAATTGACCCGCCGTATAATTTGACAAAAGAATTCAACGGGCTGAAGTTCAACAAACGTAACAACGAGGCGTATATTGAGTATCTGGAAACGTGGTTTCCGCGTCTGATTAAAACGCTCAAGCCGACGGCATCTGTTTATCTGTGCGGCGACTGGAAATGCTCTGCTGCGGAGTTTATGGTTCTGGACAAGTACTTGACCGTTCAGAACAGAATCGTCTGGCAGCGGGAAAAAGGGCGCGGCGCGAAACGTAACTGGAAGAACTGCTCCGAGGACGTCTGGTTTGCGACTGTTTCCGATTCTTATTATTTTGACGTAGAAGCGGTCAAGATGAAACGCCGCGTCTTGGCTCCGTACCGCGTTGACGGTAAACCGAAAGACTGGCAGCAGACGGACGACGGCGCGTTTCGCATGACGCACCCGTCCAATTTCTGGGACGATATTTCTATTCCCTACTGGTCAATGCCGGAAAACACGGATCACCCAACGCAGAAGCCGGAAAAACTCCTGGCGAAACTGATCTTGGCAAGCTCAAAGCCCGGCGACCTGATTTTCGATCCCTTTTTAGGCAGCGGCACGACGGCGGTTGTCGCGAAAAAACTCGGACGCCGTTATTGTGGAATCGAGATTAACCCGCAGTACTGCTGCTGGGCGTTAGCGCGACTTGACAAAGCCGAACAGGACGCGAAAATCCAGGGCTATTCCGACGGCGTCTTCTGGGAACGGAATTCGGGGAAATAGGGTGGCGAGGCGCCGCTCCCAACCCTCGCTACCGTTGGTCGCTTTTATTATCCTTACTAAAAGTGTTTTGGAAAGGGGAGGATAATAGAATTAAGAATAACCAATCGGCGAAAATCCGTTTAATCCGTCAAATCCCTGTATGGACTGACTATGTAAACGTTGTTAATCGCCAACTTATCAGCAGCTCCTTCTTTTCAATTCAACATGTAACAGCCCAATGCGGCGGGAAGGTGAAGGATGGTTAAGTCGTTTATCGTTTCCAGTCGGAAATCGTCCATGTTTTTGGTAAAAACGACGGCGCGTTGCAGATGGTTCTGTTTCGTATATTCCAAAAGCCCTGACAGGTTTTCGTTCCGCGTGTGCTGGTTTCTGTATTTGACTTCAAATGGAATGAGTTTGTCGCCTGTCTGGAGTATGAAGTCAACCTCTTTCTCGTTCTTGCCGCGCCAATAGGAGAGAACGCCGCCTGCAGGAGAATAGCGATCGTACAAATGTTTAAAGCAACAGCTTTCGACGATTTTCCCCATCTTTTCGGGATTGTCCTGAGTTGATAAACCGTATACTAAAACGCTTGACGCGATAGCGGGATCGCTAAGGTACGATTTAATCTGACTTCTTAAAACCTGTTTCCCATATCCGAAAGCGCGAATCTGAAGTAATAAATACGTCGATTGAAACAGGTCAAGATAATTCAGAACGGTTTTCTTGGTAATGCCCAGGTTTTCTGTAACAACAGAAACGTCCAGTATGCCTCCGTCGTGCATGCACAGGTAAAGAAACAGCGTTTCAAGCTCCTGAACTCGACGAACGCCGTACAAAGACGTCATGTCGCGTTTGAGAACCTTGTCAAGGATGTCTTCTCGAAGCAGCTGCTGAACCAACTCGATAGAATTTAGTAATGAGTTTCTGGGGAATCCGCCTCGGAACAGGTATTCGTTAAAAAGCCCCTGCAGAGGTTCAAAGACGTGGCTAACCGTCATAAATTGCGTTTCTGACCAGTCGAACAGCTCTTCCAAGTTTTGCGGAAGTTCCAGACGGGGAATTGGCTCCTGTTTCCCTGCCGATTGACGAAGCTGCAGATATTCGTTAAAGGAAAGTGTCGGCAGAGGAATTGTATGAATTCTGCCAACTCCGGACTCTGCTTTTTCCATCAGCAGCCCGGCGGCGGAACCGGTTATTGCAATATGCCGTTCAGGATTGAAGTCAGCTTGATGTTTAATCCATACCTGCCAATTGGGAACGGATTGGATTTCATCGAGAAACAGATATTCCGGACCTTCCTGTCGCGGCTGAATTTCTCGCCACAGACGAATGCAGGCGTCAATTCCCGATAAACTAAATAGCGGATGGTCGAAAGTGCAATAAAAAATATTGCCGGGCGGAGTTCCTTTTTCAATTAGCGCATTGATTGTCTGCAGAAATATTGTGGTTTTCCCGACTTGCCGCGCGCCGCCGAGAGCTAAAGTGCGATTTTGAACGGGTTG
>CACXSS010000210.1 GCA_902770245.1 uncultured Planctomycetota bacterium
GTTCTCCATCCTTAACCGAACGGCTGACACGGCGGCTGCAGCTTTGCTGGAAGCGATGCACAAAGAAGACGCGTCAAAAGACGTTAAGAAAAAGGCGGCGACGGCTCTGGCGGCTTTAGACGGTTCAGCTCGCGGTCCATTGATTGCAGCTCTGGACGCGGGAGAACCGGAATTTGTTGGTCAGTGCGTTACAATTTTGGGAGAACGAAAAGACTCTGACGTCTCGTATTTTCTCTACGGGTTTACTGGCGACCAGTGCGCGGACTCCGTTAAAAAGGCGGCAATAGCGGCTTTGAAAAAACGCGGAGCTACAGTATACGACGCCAATGCTGCGGCGAAAATGCTCGTTCAAGGAGCTAAACTGGCGTTGGCGGGCGAGACGTTCCCGGAAAACTGCATTGACGGTCAGGCGGACGTCTGGAGCTGGAACGACGAAAAGGGCAAGCCGGTTCATACGCTCTACCCGGTTCGGCTGGGACAGCTTCTCCGCGCTGTTCGATTGGCGCGCGGCGCTCATTCCCTCTTGCCGGAAAATAAAACCGTTGAAAGAATGTACTGGACGGCAGAAGCGGAATTTTTGGCGGCGTACCCGGATATCGCTCGAGAGATGATGGTCAGCGTTTCGCTGGATTCGATTACCGCTGACAAAACGTCACAAAATATTGCCAAGATTAATTCTCTGCTGGACTTTGCGCTTCAGTTCAAGTACGCGTCGACGGCGGTCAGCGCCTGTCAGGCTCTTGGGCAGCTCAAGTCGGCAGAGGCGTTGACGTCTCACGGCGATGTGTTCTGTCCGCTTGTTTGCGCGCTCAATTCTCCGTATCCGAAAGTTCGCTGGGCGGCTTGCGAGGCGATTATGGCAATCAACCCGCAAACCCCGTATTTAGGGTCGTCGGAACTGCCCAAGGCGCTGTCCTGGTTCATGCTCGGCGAAGGCAGAAAGAAGGTTTTGATTGTCGCGCCCAAGTCGGTAGACGCTCTGACTGTTGGCGGATTCCTGCCGGACGGGTTCGAACCGATTATTGCTACTACCGGCAAACAGGCGCTGGGAATCCTTCAGTACGAGCCGGAGATTTACGCGGTCTTTTATTCCATGGATTTGTATTCCGTCCCGCCGTCCATTTTCCTGGAAAAGATTCGTGAGATTCCGGTAGCGGCAGACGTCCCGGTTGCGATTACCGCCAATTCCAACCGGTTTGAGGAAGCGAAAAAAGTTGTGAACGAACGTCCGCTGTGCTTGTGGGCGCCGACGCCGTCGAGCGCTGAAGATATGGACAGAGTCATGGCTATGCTGGATGAACTCAAGCCGTATCCAATGCCGTCTCCGGAACAGACCATAACGTTTGCCGACAAGGCGGCTAAATACGGGGCGGACTTGGCGGAAATGTGTTACGGCGATGCGAAAGTCGCTCTCGTTACCGACAAAAAGGCAGATGCGTCCAAGCAGACGCCCGCCCGGCACGATGTGGCGCGCACCGCGGAGTCAGACGTCTTGAGAAAGATGTACGATTTGAAATCTTTGGCGGACGCGGCGCAATATCAGCTGGCGCAGAACCTGACAGTGGAAGGGTCGCTGAAACTGTTACAGAACATTCCGACGCTGGACGCTCAGACGCAAATCATCGACTACGCGTCCAATAATATCAATTCGGTTGACAATCGCAAAGCGGCTGTCAAGGCGTTTGAATATTCCGTCAGTCAGTTTGGACTTCTGCTTACCACGCCTCAGCTGACCAAACAGTACGACTTGCTGGATTCGGAAAAGAGCAAAAGTTCGCAGGAAATTCTCAACTCGCTTCTGGACGTTATTGAAGCCCCGTGGAATAAAGCCAACGAAGCCCGAAAACAGGCTCAGGAAAAGGCTGTTGACGAAGATTACGCACCTCAAACCGATTTTAAGGCTTTGTAATGACAGACTCCGATAACCCCAATCGCGCAATAGCTCAGGCGCTCAACTCGTGGCGCCTGTCCGGGCTTGACCAGATGCCGCAGTACTCGCCGGAACTTGAGAATAACGATTATTCGTTGCCCCCGAATGCTGAATGTGTAACGCAGAATAAGGATGTTGTTAATGCGAATAACGGAACGAGCAATGAAGAATTATCTAATTCCGAATTCCGAATTCCGAATTCCGAATTTACCCCGGCGTTAACTCCTCACTCCTCACTCCTAACTCCTCACTCAACAAACGCTGCAAGCTCATTCAATATGACTAATAATAATTTGATTGAATCGTCCGACCCGGTGGAAGCGTTGGCAATGCTGCAAAAACGGGTTGCTCAGTGTACGCTTTGCAAGGTGTTGCCGGAAACGCGAACGCAAACGGTATTTGGAGTCGGCAATCCTCGCGCGCGTCTTCTGTTTTTGGGGGAAGCGCCTGGCGCGGACGAAGACGCTCAAGGAATTCCTTTTGTCGGACGGTCGGGACGTCTTCTGACCGACATGATAGAAAAGGGCATGAAGATTTCTCGAGACGAAGTGTACATCTGCAACGTTTTACGGTGCCGTCCGCCGCAGAACCGCAACCCGCTGCCGGAAGAAGCGGCGTTTTGCCGTCCGTTTATGGAAGCGCAGATTAAAATCGTCAATCCGGAGTTTATCTGCTGTTTGGGCGCGGTCGCCGCAAAGAATCTGTTACAGACCGACACGTCAATCGGCAAACTTCGCGGCACGATTCACAACTGGCAGGGATACAAAGTCGTTTGCACGTATCACCCGTCGTATCTGCTGAGAAATCCACCGGCTAAAAAAGACGCCTGGATTGACCTGCAGCTTCTCATGCGCGCCATGGGGCTGATGTAATAATTAGTAATTAGTAATGAGTAATTAGTAATTGACGCAAGCGTTACACGCCCTACAGCCTACTGCCTAACTGCCGCTTGACGTCGTCGAAGGATTTCTGCATGTTGGATTCCGTTCCCCAAGCGCGGCGGACGTTGGATTCGTCCAGAATTCGGCAATGTCCGGTGAGCTTGTGCTGTTGCAGTTTCCAGCCGCGGAACTGGTCGATGTTGTCCCACCAGACGTCGCCGCCGGCGGTTGACCTGTCCCAGTTGTAAAAGTCCTGTATGACAGTAATGTCTTTCGCGGTTCTGGCGTTGAATTGATTGGGCTGTCGCAGCGCGAGCTGCTGTTTGACCTTCTCAAAGGCGATTTGCATCTTTCCCATTCGCCCCCAGGCTTTTCGGACTCCGTCCGGGTCGATAATCCGGCAATGTCCTGTTACCTGATTGTGCTGCAGAATCCAGCCGGAACAGGAGTCCAGCGCGTCCCATGCTACCATTCCGCCCATCGTCGGGAAATCTACGTTGCTGAAATCCTGTGGAACGACAATGTATTTGTTGGTAAAGTTCCCGGTTTTGATTCGGTTTTTATAGTTTGCCAGATATTCAAAGCCAAAGTGATTGACAGTGCCGTCCATGGTCAGCTCTCGAAATCGCGTTGAATCGACAGGGTACAAGTAACCGGTTCCCAGCGCAGGCGCGAATTCTCCGCCGACTTTGTAAACCGCCAGCATGGCGTCGTTGACGTTGACAAGATTGTCAACCGGTTCCCGAGAAACGGCAAGAGTCGCGGGAATATTGGGGTCGTCGTTGTTGATAGCCGAACCCGCAAGAATGATTTTTCTGATAGTAACGCTTCTTTGCTGACAGATCGCCGCAGCGTTGACGACGATTCTTCCGCCGAGCGAATGTCCGACCAGAATGAGCCTGTCGCGCCGATGGGCGGGCATGCGAATAATCTCGTCTGCCAGAACAGGAGCGTATTGTTTCGCGTTTTCCAGCGAAATGCTCCAGGCGGGTCCCATTTGTAACAGGTTCAACTTTGGCGAGTTCCATTTTTTCAGCTCGACCGATTCTGCGTTGGGATAGATTTCCCGAAGCTCAGCAAGCTCTTTTTCAAACTTGTCCTGAACCGTAACCATGCCGTGAACGAACCAGACGATCGGTCTGTCAACCGGGGCGATAAATTGAGGGTGTTGCGCTAAAGCGGCTCTGGCGCCAAAGGCGATAACGGCAACAAACAGGGAAAGGAGGATTCTTTTCATTGCAATAGCTGGTTGGTCATTGAGTGAATAGCGGACGTTGTCTTTCTACAGACGCTGTTATCTTGTAGAATTCGCGTCCGGCTGAGCGACTTGAATATACTGTTGGCTGTCGGCGTAGGAAAATGTTTTCATCGCAACGGCGACAGGGGATTTTTCGGACGGGTTGAGCGGTTCTCGAACCAGCGGCAAAACGCCGTTGATAATTGTACCCGGCGGACATGAACTGCACCGTCCGGTAAAAGAAATCATTTCGTTTTGGACGTCGAATCCGAAAGCGAGCTGTTTGAAATGAGTAGCGCCAGAATCGGGATTGAACATTCCGCCTCCGCTGAGGTGCAGCTGCGTGATAAGCGTATCGAGCAGACCGCGGTCGATAACGCCGTTTTGAGCGTCCACCCGTCCGCGAGCGCTTATCAGCCTCTGATCGATAAACTCGCCGTTGTCGATTGTGATTTTGGCGTTGGCGACGAGCTGCGCTCTGCCGGCTTTGAAAAACATCTGGCTTAAATCGACGTTGTTGAATTCTCCTGTAACAGACCCGTCCCAACCAGCGCCGGCGTTGGCGGCGACGACGATTCCCTGAAAGCTGGACTTGCCGCTCAGCCGCTTTAAGGGCGCGTACCAGTGTGAAATCATTCCAGAGACAACTGGACGTTTGGACGCGTCGAGCGCGATTGTCGTTGTAACAGGAGACGCGTTTGTCAAACGGGCGATTTTCAGTCGAACCGGATCGTTCGATTCTGCAGCGTTTCCCGCTTCAGTCTGGTCTTCAAGATAGATGGCGAACACGCCTTCCGCCCCGGCTTCCACGTCTTTGAGCGTTCCTGACATGAATCGAATCTTCTGGCTGTTACAGGAATTAAAATACGCGTTGACAGCGGAGAATTCCACCTGCATGTTTTTCCACAGCCGGCGGTGCGCGAACGATCGATGGACAAAAGACCACAGGGAAACCGAGTTGTCCATGTAAATCTTACAGTCTCGAAGACGAATTCTCAGCAAAGGAATTGGCGTGCCGGTATGCTGATGTTCCACTTCCAGCAAGGCGCATTTCAAAACCGGCTCGCCCGTTTCCGGGTCGCTCAGCGTTACGCGTTCAAACCGGGACGTGTCCCATCGCGGGCGCTCAAACGACTCGAAATTGACCTGCATTTCCAGCGCGTTGGTTAACGCCGATTCCGACCATTCAATATACGTTTTACTGCGAATAAAAAACGCGATAAAGATCAACGCGACAAGAGGAAGCCAGCCGAAAACCGCCAAAACGGTACGGGCTATGCGTCGTCGAATTTTATCGCGTAATCTCATGTTGGGGAGTAGGGAGTAGGGAATAGGGAATAGGGAATAGGGAGTGGTAAGTTTTGAGTGGTAAGCGCTAAGGTAGCAAGCGTTCCTTTTTCTATGCACTACGCACTATGCACTATGCACTATGCACTATTTTTCTCTTGCTTGCTGATTGAACAAATTGATTCTCTGCCGAATTTCCTCGACGTTGTCACAGCCGAACTTTTCCGTCAGCGCTGTGGCAAGCGTCATGGCGACAACCGATTCCAAAACAATCGCGGCGGCGGGAACGGCGCAGACGTCAGAGCGTTCGTAAGTCGCCTCATCGGGCTGTTTTGTTATCAGACTGACAGACGCCATCGGTTTGAGCATGGTCGGAATCGGCTTCATCGCGGCGCGGACGACAACGTCCTGCGAGTTTGTCATGCCCGCTTCCAAACCGCCTGCTCGATTGGTTGGGCGGACGAATCCCAGGCAATTGGTGTCGACCAGTTTCGGGTCGAAGCCGATAGCGTCGTGCGCCTGCGAGCCGGGAACGAATCCCGCCTGAAATCCCAAACCGATTTCGACGCCCTTGATCGCCTGAACCGCCATGACGGCTTGCGCCAGACGTCCGTCGAGCTTGTCCGTCCATTGAGCGTGCGTTCCCAGCCCAAACGGCAAGCCGGTCGCGCGAATTTCGATGATTCCGCCGATCGTGTCGCCCGCCTGGCGGGTTTTGTCGATTAAATCGCAGGCGAGTTTGTCAGCTTTGGGAGAAGACAGCGAATACACCGGGCTGGCGTTTCGCTTTTCAATCGCAGCGTCAAAATCGCAGAGCAGGGCTGCGTCAGGCGTCAATTCCGCTTCCCCAATTCGGACGACGTAAGCCAGAAC
>CACXSS010000211.1 GCA_902770245.1 uncultured Planctomycetota bacterium
CGGGAATCGTGGCGTAGACAACGAAGTTGGCGTCGTCGCCACATTCCCAGCCCGTCTCTGCGTATTCTGCGGATATTCTGCGGTCTCTGCGTTCCCTTTACTTTTTTCGTGCAACCAAAATTTGAGTGCACCCGATTTCTGTTTTTTTCTCTCCCCCCGTCTGGAATAAAAATATTTTTTATGCTATAATATATATAGACGTATCGGTAATGCGTCTTTCAATCGAAAAGTTAAGTACACAGCTTTTTCATAGAGTTATTTTTAATGGAAGAGAAGCCAATTTTTCTTTGTAAACGGATCGTGTGTCCTCATTGCTGGCACGAATTTTCGCCGGATCAGATTCTGGCGATTAGCGCGTGTCCGGATTTGCTGGGCGACATTCATCTGGGAAAGTTTGAACATACGCGATTTCTGCCCAGTCATTTTAACGTTCAGGGACAGCCGCTGGACTCTCGCGGGTACGTCTGTCAGCAGCTTGCCTGTCCGCATTGTCATTTGAGGATTCCCGACATTCTTTTACAAACAACGTCCAGTTTCGTTTCGATTGTCGGCGCGCCGGCGTCGGGGAAATCGTATTTTCTTGCCAGTATGAGCTATCGGCTCAGAACGCTTTTTCCCAACGAGTTTGGTTACACGTTTGTCGACGCCGACCCGCTGATGAACATGCGTCTGCGGAATTACGAATCGCGTCAGTTTGAAAACGAGAATCAGAACGCCATTGTCGCGCTGGAAAAAACGGAAGCGGAAGGCGACATGTACAACAGCGTTGACTTCGACGGTCAGCCGGTGATTTTCCCCCAGCCGTTTATTTTTACGCTCAATAAAATTGACGCTCAGGAATCGGAAAAAGGAATCAGAAATCTGTGTCTGTACGACAACGCCGGGGAAAGCTATATTCCCGGTTCCGACAAAGCGGACAGCCCGGTAACGCGGCATTTGGGCAAAAGTCAGGCGATTTTCTTCCTCTTTGACCCGATGCAGGACAACAATTTCCGCAGCGCCTGTCACGACTATTCAGACGACCCGCAGCTCAACTCGTCTCAGCTCCGGTCGAACATGCGTCAGGACGCGATTTTTCTGGAAATGACTCAGCGGTTCCGGTATTTGCGTCATTTATCGGCAACGGACAAGACAAACGTTCCGGTAATTGTCATTGTAACAAAATTCGACATCTGGCAGGAACTGCTCAAAGACGCGCCGCACCCGCTGCCCAGTCCCTGGAAACGGGTTGAAGGGGAACCGACAAGCCGTCTGGACATGGATACGATTCAATACGTTTCGGAATACGTTCGCAGCGCGCTGCTGACGTTCACTCCGGCGGCTCCGGCGATGATCGAGAGCTTTTCCAGCAACGTTTTGTACGTCCCCGTCAGCGCGACAGGCTGCGCTCCGGAACAAGACCCGGAAACCGGCGCGCTCGGATTCCGTCCCGGCAATTTGAACCCTGTTTGGGTGGAAGTTCCCGTATTATACTTTTTGCATTTGAAAAAACTGGTTTCCGCTTTGGAGTAACAGTTTAGCGATTTTAAGGAGAAAATCAGCAAATGGCTCAAGAATTGATTTATACGTCATTTCCAAAAGGCGTCAAGCCGGGAGTGAGCGGTTTTTGTACGGTCGCTGTCAGCCCGGATCTGGCTCCGAACATGATATCCCGTTTGGAAGGATTGAGCGGGTATCGGCACTTGTTCATGCCGGGAACCACTGAAGCGGACTTGAACCCGCCGAACTGGTCGCACGTTGTGATAAGCGTGGGGAATGCGGAATCGCACGTTGTTTATCGCGTAGCAGACGCCGGTTTGGACTATACGGGACGAAGCAACAAGCTGGCGCATTTTATCGTTCTGGACAAAAACGATCTGGCGCCTTGCGGTCCGGCGGCTATGCTGACAACTCCCGGATTGATCGACCTCGCTTTTGACCAGCAAGTCGGAACGCGTCCGTTTAATCGACCGATTCCGCGTCAGCTGGTTTCTCCGCGTCCGTGTTTGGCGTGGCGTCAGGCAACTGGCGACGCAGGCTGGGCGGGAGAGTTGGCTCAAACCTCTTGGACTGGAAAATACGCGTGCATTGTCTACAAGCCTGGAATGAACGTTCTTGCTCTGATTCAGGAAGCGATGGCTCTTTTGCCGCCGGAACGACGATGGAAGACAACGTTTTCCACGTACTATTCCAAACTGCCGACGGGGATTGATTGTCAGTGGCGCTGCGTTGTCGCGGGAACGCCGGAAGCGGCTCAGGCGATAGCGGAAGTCGGGGCAGGGCTGGTAATTGATTTGTCTAACGGGGCGCTGGCGTCGGCGCCGGATTCTCCTGCCGCTGCTTCAGCAAGAGCGGGAAGAATGGTTCTTGCTCCTGCTGGAACAAAGACCGTGGGAACTGCAGCCCGACAGCGACCGGTTCAGACTGCCCGTCCTTCGGCGGCTGACACTGTTGTCAATGCTGGAATTCAGGAGGAACTGCAGACAATCGACTCCTCAAATGCGAACAGCCCGGAAGACGACTTGTTCAATTCGATTGATTCAATGCCGATGTATTCTTCCAGCTCTCGGAAAGAAAAGGTCAAACACCAAAAATCCGGGTCAAAAGTTGGATTGTTTATCGCTCTGATTATTGGAGTTCTTCTGGTTGGAATAGCGGTTGCGGCGTATTTTGTTCTTGCAACGAAATCTCCGAACATCGGCAATACGCCAATTGCCAGTTCAGAGGACGCAAATTCCAACAGCCAGACGGAGCAGTCAGACGATACGCTCAATTCGGATTCGTCAGGCGTTACAGATGGCGAGGAAAGCCAGGAAACGGAAGATAAAGCGTCTCTGGAAACAGAGCAAAAGGCGAAGCAGGAAGCCGAAGAAAAAGCGCGTCTGGTAGCGGAACAAAAGGCGAAGCAGGAAGCCGAGGAAAAAGCTCGTTTGGAGGCTGAAGAGCAAGCTCGTCTGGAAGCGGAGGAACAAGCGAAAAAAGCCGCCGCCGAAAGAGCGCGTCTGGCAGAAATCGCACGAGCGAAAAAAGAGGCTGCAGACAAAATATTCAACGATCCCCGATGGGCGGGCGCTGATCAAGGTCAGTTTTTTGTCTACGTCGATTCCAATGACGTTCCAGATTATTCCCGCCTTAACTTGCAGCTTCAAAATCTGAAATCGCCTGTTGCCAAACTGAATTTGGCGCAGTTTTACAAAGATAACTCCGGTTTGTCCGAATATGAGTTGACGTATAACGCCGATTCTTCGGAATACGTTGTCAAGATTAATTCCATTGACAGCGATATCAGGATTCGATTAAACGACTACAATGAAACAAGCGCTGAAGCGAATTCTGAACCCGCGCCGATTGCAAAAAACAAGCAAAGTCTTGTCATAGAAGGCGACGGCGATCTGGCGTTTCGCGATTTTAGCTCTCAATGCGCCTTGCTGGCGGGATTTGCCGACAATAAGTCGAAAGTAATCTGCTTTTTCAAACAGGAGCCGGATAAAGAACTGAAAAAAACTCTGCTTCAGGCGTTGAACGAAAAGAATCGAAACGGATTCGTTTATACTTTTTCTGAAGGGAAAATAGTAAATGGCTATTCCGTTTCTGGAATTAAAATGGGGTGTTCCGGAGATTCGATTACAATCCAGAACAAGTCGTATCCAATTACATCGTTTGGCGTCAATAACAAGACTGGCGACTTTGAGATTCTGGTTGAAATCAACTATCCTCTCAAGGCTAAAAGACCCAAAAAAGAAGTGAACGCCGACGATAAAATTCAAGAAAAAAAGGAAGGCGAGTCAAAGACTGCAGAGCAGGACAAGTCAACTGATAACGAAACCGCGCCCATTCCAACGCCTGAGCCGGAAACAATCAAACATTTGGTTGTTAGTATTGAAAAGGACAAAAACACGGCAAAAATGTATAGATTCAAGTATAAATTCGAAATCGAATATGACGACGGCTCTGTTCATATTTTTGAGGGGAGCAAAGCAAATCCGTATTTTAATAATTCGAATATTTCCCGATTGCTTAAACAGATTGCCGTCAGTTTGCCTTTGTATTTGGACGTTTATCTTGAGTGCGATCCGTTTGCGGCAAACGCCACGCTCGAGCCGTTCCTGTGGAAGCGAATAGTCCTTCCTCCGGCAGACGAATTCCTGAAATAAAAGGTTAAGACCTTATATTAAAACTAACCATTTCCAAATTAATAATTACGATGCTTAAATATACGGAGCTAATACAACAAATCGAATGTCTGATGGACGACCCTTCCGCCGTTCCAATGGAGAGAATTGCGGAATTGGCAACGGCGTACAGCGAGGCGTGCGAATGGGTCAACGAAAAGACGCTTTTGTGCGTCAATACGCTTCGTCAGGGGAACGCATCGGAAGCTCTGCGTCTTAGCCGCGAGCTGGATTTGTTGGAGAACTACCAGACTCTGGTTTTTGACGATTACGATGCCTGGATTTCCGCGGCTCTGACTTTTGGCGACGTTGCCATTCCCGCTTTTAATCGACGTCTGATTGACGAACTGGACGCAGCTGCGGTTTGCATGAAGCCTATTGAGGAGGTTCTTAAAAGCCATCGAATTCTTGCGTTGTCACATTCTCCGCTGTCGGTTCGCATTCCGGTTTTGAGAAAGCTTGTCGAGCTTGACCCGCGCAATACGGGTTGGAAAAACGAACTGCGAGACTACGAATCCGCCCGAATGGAATTGATTTACGACGAGTTGTCCGGCAAGTTGTCGTACGCCGATTGCGTGAGGCTTTTGAAAGAAGTTGAAGGTTCTAAATGGTCTATAGAAATCCCGCTGAAAATCAAAAAGAAAATCGCGGCGATTCGGCAGGAATATCAAAAGAAGAACCGTCAGAAGCAGATCGACCAGCTCAATGCAAAGCTGAATGAAACAGCCGACAACCTTCTTCAAGCGTATAACGCCTACGACTTTGAAGGCGCCAAGAGGTTTCGGAGTTCCTGGTTTACGGTTCTCGACGAATTCCAGCGTTTGCAGATTATTCCGCCGTACGATTTGATTCATTCTGTTGACGACGTTCTGAGCTGGATTGACAGCGAGCAGGAGGGGCAGAATTTACTCAAGGAATACAACGCGAAGGTTGCGGCGGCTGACCGTGAGCTGAGACGCCCTATGAGCATAGAGAAATGCCAGCGTTTGATTTTGGATATATCCCGTTCTGCAGACGCGATCGGGCAGCCGGTTCCGGAACGATTTCAGCGTCATCTGGACAAGCTCATTGCCAACGAGGAGCGAAAAGCGGCGCAGCACAGCCGGTTTGTAACGAGTATTTTTATTGTAGTTCTGATTGCGGTTATCGGCGGCGTGAGCTTTGGCGTTTACGAGTTTATACAATGGTATCGCTTTAATTCTCTGCTGGACAACCTGTCGAAATATCAGCTGGCGGTTTCCAAAGACAAAGACATTCTTCCGGAAGCGTATCAGTTTGTCCAGAACCTGGAATCGTCGGGCTATCAGCTGGCTGCCTATCCGGAAGTTCAAAAGAACATCGCGTATATAAAAAAGCTTTACGAGGACGACAAGGTTCGTCACGAAGACTGGAAACTTCTTCATGACAAAATCGAGCGAGGAATCAAAAAGGGAGAAGCCGCCAGTTTGGAAGAGATTAACGAACTGGAAAAGCTGTCTGTTTTGAAAGAGGAAAAGGACGCTTTTGCGATTCTCAAAAAATCCAACGCTGAAGCGCTTAGCGACAGCGCCGATTCGTTTGTAAAAAAGCAAAACGAGAAATTGCAGGAGATTCAGCAGGCGGCAGACGCGCTGTTAAAATCGGACGAGGCGGGAAATGCTGTCAAATTGCGTGAAATTGAAACCCAGGTTATGAAAATCAAGCAGCTCTTTGCGGACTATGCTTTCAGCAATCCGAACGTTCAGAGCGAAGCGAAAGTTTTTGAATCCAAATGCACCGATTTAATGACGTCCGTTCAAAACGCCATTCAAAAATCGAATTCAGACTCGTCTCTTAGCAGCGAACTGGAAAAGCTGGCGTCGAAAATCACGTCGCAGTCAGATTACGTTCAGGCGCTGCAGTCGTTAATTGACAAAAACGAGAACTCTTCATACGCGCCGGATTTCAAAGCTGTTGTTCAGGAACAGGAAGCATGGGGCAGGGCGTTTGCCTGGAACGAGTTTATCAATCAAAATCGGTCAATTTTCAGAGGCAATTCAACGCGTTCGGTTATTAAACCAAAGGAGTTGTCGACGGTTAAAAAGATCGACGGTCGAATTCCATATTATCAAAGTATAATTGACTGCAATCCGTCGGCGTCTTTGAAACCGTTGAAAGACCTTTGCTATTTGTATTCCAGAATTGAATTCTGGTATTACGAAGATCCTGACGGCAAGCGGTATTATTTCAATAAAAAACCGGACGTCGAGAAAGGAAAGCAGCGTTTGGAATATATGGATTCTGTTTCTGTCCTTTCGGACAATCGGATTGCCGTTGACAAATCCTCTCCGCTTGACCCGCTCAATAACAGAGTTTTCTGCCAAAAGATAGCCAATCTTTTGGGAATGTTAAACGACAATACAAAGTTTACAGAGTTTGGAATTCGGATTATTGACGTTATCAGTCATGACTCGTCTTTGAACGATCCGGTTATTAAATGTCAATTTATGACAACGGCGTTGGAATGCTTTTCAAAATCAGATAAGATCGTCCAGGAATTTTTTGGAACGTATATTCAACAATTGGACAGCGTGGACGTCAAAAACTGCAATCCATTTATGGCAGAAAACGGTTCAACAGTCAGATTGGAAGCGGAGCGATTGCTGGGGCGCTTAAAGGGTATTGATAAATCCATCGACGAGGCGCAAAAGCGCAATCAGCAGCTTGTTTCCTCGTTTACTGCTGATATTATTCAACCTGTTGGATGGCTTGATAAAGACGGTTCTCAATGGACGGTTAGAGGAATTCCCGCCGGCGTTACAGGAGAACTGTATGTTATTAAACAATCCGGCATGGTTTCTGTTGGAACGGTTAAAAACAAGGACGTTAAACTGAAATCGGTTTCAGACGCGAAACGAGGGTTTCCGGTATTTATCATAAAAACGATTAAACCGTAGTGAATCGCGCAGCTGTGAGCTATGAAATATTTTGTTAAACTTGCCGGCAAAGCGTTTGGTCCTCTGGAAGAGGAGAAAATCGTTGAGATGTATAATTCCGGACGTCTCAAGGATCCAGTCGAGATTTCTCGGGATAAAAAATCCTGGGAATCAATCGATATAATTCTTCCGCCGCCTCCACCGCCGGATTTGCCGCCTGTTGAGCCGTTTGTTTCCACGCCGACTGTGGAACAGAACGTTCAGAAACCTGTCGATTCCAACGCTTCCGTCTGGTATTACAGCGCCGACGGCGCAAAGGGATACGGTCCTGTTACAAAGTCGGATTTGGGAACCATGCTTCAATGCGGCATGCTGAAATCCAGTTCGCTTGTTTGGCGGCAGGGAGAGAATTCACGTCCGATTTCAGCAGCTCCGGAGTTGATTGATATTCTTGTAGCTGGCAGTTCCGCCGCTTCTGCCGGAGCAGGGAACGGGTTTGTTCCGCCAATTCCAACATCGTCAGACAATTCATCGTTTAACGGCGCGTTTTCATTCAACCCGATGAAGAAGCCCGATTTTGGATCCTTCAATCCAACTCCGACAGGCAATCCTGGTACAAATATGTTTGAACTGTTGGACGATCCGAACTTTGGAAACGACGGTTTAGGGCAGGGCAGAGCGTCAAATCAGCCGTCAGTCGGGCAGATCAGTCGAATGAGTTACGCGCTGATGGCGTTGTTTTTCGGTCAGCTGGGAATACACAATTTTTACGCCAAACGGATGGACATTGCTATTGTTCAGCTGTTTATAGGTCTGTCGAATCTGGTTGGGCTTATTGTTATTTCTTTTGTTTCCCTTGCAACAGAAGGACAAGGGAAATGCCTGTTTATTATTCCTGCTATAATAGGCTTTGGACTTGAACTGTGGGCAATTATAGAGTCTTGCGTTGTAACCAATGACGGAACAGGGCGACGAATGTACTAATTCCCGAATAGTTTGTCCAATCGCGGATAGGCGTCAAATCCATCGGAGTTGTCGTCAGACGGCGGCGGAGTTCTTCGGCGCTGCGGCGTCTGAACTCTGGGCGCAGGTTCAGGTTCCGGCTCGTAATTTGAACCGATAGCAGGGGACTGCGGCGCCAGTTGTGCGTTGGGCGCATCCGGAACGAACTGGGTGTTTTGAGCTGCGAACTGCGAATTTTGAGGAACTTGCTGCTGCGGGACGTTGGCGGCGCTTCCCGACGATTGGAGTCCATAGAATTTACGTTCCGCTTCTGTCAAACCACCGGCGTTATCAAACTGAGTTGACGCGTTAAGCTGCTGGGTCGGGGCTTGTGTTTCAACCGGACCGTCCGGATTGCCGTACAGACGCTGATTGGTTTCGATTTGATCCAACCGCTGCCGCGCGGGCGTTGGCACGTTATTGGGACCGGGCAACCCTGCTGGCGAAGCGTAGCTTTCACCGTTAATTCGCATGGTTTTAACGGTGGAATTCCCGTATTTGTTATAGTCGAATTCGTCTGTATACTGAGCCGCATCCTCTCCCGGCGGCTGAGGAAGTCGAAGCGTTCCCGGTGCATCGTTGGCGATAGCGTTGTTAGCCGGCGCCGGTTCCTGCTCTGCATAGAACATCGGATCCGGATTACCGCGTTTAACGTTGGGCGACGACGTGCGTCTGCCGGAAGGGTGACGAACCGGTTCTGCGTCGAAGGCGTCGTTATCCATTTCATTGGGAATCGGGTCAAACGACGGTTCAGCCGGCGAGTTGTCTGCCATGAAATCCTGTCCCATGGAAGGAACCGGAGTTGAATCGCCGAACATGCTGTCGTACTCGGCGCGTTTATCCATTCCCAGCGACTGCGACGGACGAGCGACGCGATACGTCCAGCCGACCAGCCGACTGTACGCCGAGGTGCGGCTGCGGCTAAAGACGGGAACGTCCAAACCGCCGTGCGCCTGAGTGGACATGGTCAGAAGCCGGCTGGCGTCGGGCGTGTTTCTGTCAACCTGGCGCAAAACGGCGTACAGGTTTTTGAGCGTAATATTGTGAGATTGCGGAGTTCGAATGAGCTGGAAATCGTTGTCTGCCGAGCCGTGGCAGTTTGCCGTCCCGCACGAGTTGAGCAGGATGGGCTGAATTTCCATCGAAAACTGTTTGAGCGTGTCGCCCGGCATATTTTTAGCGATCTGTTCCAGAGCTGTTCGTTCGCTGCGGAGTTTGTTGATCTGGGTAATCGGGTCTTTTTTGCTGGAATCGGGAACGACCTGATTGTTGGCAGGATCCATTTCTCGCGCAAGCTGCTGTTTCGCCAACGACAGCCGACGTTCCATGACCGGGATGTACGGGTAGTCGTACTGGATTCGTTTGGCGTACGCCAGGTGCTGCTCCGCCTTGTCCAGCATTTTGTACTTGATGCACCAGTCCGTCAGATTCAGGTACGAAACGGCGTCTTCCGACTGAATTGCCGCAACTCTCGCAGAATAAACGTCTTGCATATTATTGCAAACGACCAGAGTCTGTTCTTTTGGAACGTACATGGAACCGCCGTTGACGCTCTGGACGATGTAATATCGACCTTCCAGGCGAACTGTTCCTTCCAGAACGTTGTAGTCTGTTTTGAGCAGATACTGGGTTTGCGGAGCGCTTTGAGCAACCGTCGGAGCGTACATCGGCGTTTGCCCCATGGCGGTTATCGACAACAGCGCGGTTAGTATAAATATGGCTATTCTCATGGCGGAATGATTATCTTTCGGTTTACAGACTGTTAATAACTCAGCGTCCGGGCGGGAAACCGCTTTGGCGAAATTCCCCCCGTTTCTATATATAATATCGTCTGAACTTTAAGTGCATAATAGAAATTGTTTATAAATATGTCAATATCAATTATGACCCTCTTGTCTGGAATGAAAAACAGATTATAATTGTACATAAGAAAATGTTGTTTAAAATTTCCAGATCGCTAACTACTGACAACTAACCACTTAATATCACCCATGAATATGTATATGCCGATTCTGCTTGCCGACGTTAAAACCTGGTTTAATGCCATGTGGTATCCACCGGTTTACCTTGCCGCAACGACAGCTTTTCTGATTGTCGTTTTGGTTTTGACGCGAGTAGCTTTTCCAAAACTGTACGCGTTGATTTGGGTAACCGCCAAAGAGGGCATGAATCAAACGCTCTTTACAGCGTTGCTTGGGTTCGGCGTTGCGCTATCCGGGGTACCGGCGATCCAGTCGCGTATCCTGAGATCCGAGATGACCGGCTTCGTCCTGTTGATGGTGAGCGTGACAGTCTCGACGGTCTTGGTTCCGTCCGTTAGCGCGGTTTCCACCGTTATGATCGCCGCCAGAAGCGCAATGCCTGTTGCCATGTCCGGGTATCTTTCCTTTTCAATTCAGTTGCGGAGAACGACTTCGGGATATTTCGCCCGGATTGCCTCCCGCGCACCGGGAGCTCGCCACCAACTCACCTCGCAGGGCCATTTCTTGAACATCCGGCCCCAGTCGTCATACAGCCGCTTCGCTATTTCCACCCGATATTCGAGCAGCGAGAGGGCCACCTTGCCGAACGCCTCTGGCGACATCGTATCGCGCGCGACAAGAAACTCCCGCGTACGCAACATGTGGTCGCACATGAGAATTCTCATGTCGATCCGCCTGCGTTCCGCCGCCCGCAACGACAGTCTGCACGTCCTTCTTGAAGGTCTTATCCGTCGATACCTTCACCTGATAGCCCCTCACATTCGGAACCTTGTTCCATGTGATGGTCACAGTTCCCTTG
>CACXSS010000212.1 GCA_902770245.1 uncultured Planctomycetota bacterium
CAACCGCAGGCTGAGAAAGAGCGAAAACGCCTAAAAGAGCGACAACTATTAAAATTGTCAACTGTAGAACTCCGCGTGTTAAAATGCGGGGGGGGGGAGAAATGAACAGTCTTGAGAATTAGCCATTATTTTACTCCTTCTTTTGGGTAAAACTGGTAAACGGTTATTGAAACGACTTTTGCGGCGGTACGCCCGGAGCAAAATACAATATCGCTTATATACATTATTGATATTATACACTCAATTTTGAAATTGAGGAGCGCTAAATGGGAAAATTTTTGAAAAAAAGTTAAAATTTTGAGATGATAGCGAAGTTAGAGAATGTTTAAGTTGTGTATGGCGGATTTTATCCGCGATCCAGAAAGGTTTACGGCTGCGTCTTAGATAGTCAGCAGGGCTTGTTTTCTTTTTGCGGACAGTATGTACGCGAACCAGCAGGTCGGAGCGGCTTTCCACGTTCAGGAGATTTTTGGAGGCTTCCGCCGCAAGCGTAATTGCTTGCATCTAATTTGATGTATAGAGTTCCATCAGGCGGTCTGCCATGAGTTCTCGTCGGAACTGGTCGGTAAACAGCTCTCGTCCGGTTTGCCCGAATCGGGCGCGTTTGTCCGGGTCGTTTGAAAGCGTTATTAAAGCGTCTGCAAGGCGGTCAATGTCGCGCGGGGGAATGAGATACCCGGTTTTATCGGTCAAAACGACTTCCCGGGCGCCGTCAATGTCGTAGCTGACAACCGGCTTGCCGGAAATGAGCGCCTGCGGCAAGACCCGCGCCAAGCCCTCGCGCAAGCTGGTATGAACGACAACGTCCATGGCGGAAATCATGGCGGGAATTCGTTCTGCGGGTACCAGTCCGGCGAAGACGAAGCGGTCTGTCAGCCCGGCGCGGCGAACGGCGTCTTCCAGACTTTGCCGAAGAATCCCGTCGCCAACGAGCAGGAACTTTACCCTGTCATTTTTGTTACAGACGATTTTCGCGGCGGCAATCAGGTCGTTGTGTCCTTTGAGTCGAAACAGCCGGGCGATCTTCCCAATGACGACGTCGTCCGGCTGAAATCCGTATTGCTGTCGAACGGGTTCTCTTAGCGGAGCGGAATTGAGAAACGGCTCGACGTCCATGCCGCTGTAAATTGTAGTGAATTTTTCCGCCGGGGCAATATGAGCGTCGAGAAAAAGCTGGGTCATGGCGTCGGCAACGGAGACGAGTTTATGACAGCGTTTCGCCGCCCAGCGTTCGCAAATCTGATTGAACGATCGTGACAGGAAGTTCCCGGACGGGTACCAGGGCGCGCCGTGAATCGTATGGACAATCAGCGGAATGCGGAGAGAGTGCGCCGCCGCTCTGCCGAGAATGCCCGCCTTGGCGGAATGGGTGTGAACGACGTCGGGAGCGAATTCTTTTAACGCCTTGCGAATCTGGAAATAGGCGCCAACGTCGTAAAGAGGGTTAATCGCTCGAATCAAAGACGGGATTTCAACCAGGTCGACGCCCTGCTCTTTGGCGAACTTGACAAGCGACCCTTCCGGTCCCGTAGTCGGACCGGTAAAAAGCCGAACAGTCGCTCCGTGCCGCCGCGCCAGGTCAATACAGGAATAAACCGTATTCTCCTGAGCGCCGCCTAGTATTAATCGGGTTATAATGTGAGCAATCTTCATTGCTAGTTAGGAGTTAGGAGTGAGGAGTGAGGAGTTGATAATAATTCATTTTCCTTACTTGTTATTCCTCCTAACGTCTCACTTAAATCAATCTCTTTGCATCGACATGAACAGACGCAAAATGTACCAGAACAGCAGCGCGACTGAGGCAAACAGAGCCAGCGAGGCGCCAACGTACTGATCCGTTCGGTAATGATGAAGAATGTTGGATGTGTCGTACAAAACGGCAATGCAGGCAAACGCAATCATGGCGTAGGTGAAAAATGCGCCAAGTTCGAATCCAGCAACAATGCCGACAACAATCGCGCCCATGGCTGCCAGACCGCCGAAGAGAACGATCGGGCGAAGGAACGAGAAGTCTTTTCTCGTGATAAATACGACTGCGGTCAGCAAAACAACCAGCGCCGCCGTACTGCCCGCCGCCATCGGAATGGCTTGAGGATAGAAATTCGCAGCAATGTACAGCAACGGCAGAAAGACAACCGCTTCTGCGACGACGTATAGCGCCAATCCCATATACTGCATTGCTTTGCTCGTTGCGCTTTGCGCCCACATGTCAGCAATCCAGGAAACGCCGACAAACAGCCCCAGGACGATAAGCCAGGAATACTGTGATCCCATCATCATGCCAATCAACGGTTCCGCAACGCTGGATTGTATCAGCCACGCTTCAATTCCAACAAAGGCGGCAATCGCGCCTAAGAGATGAAGGTACGTTCTGGTAATAAACGTCGCCCGCTCTGAAACGGGAGCGTCAGCGGCAAACACGTCCGTTGATATATAGTTGTCATTCATTTCAAAACTCATGGAATTGTCCTCCTGTTGTTAAATGGTAAAGGGGGAGTGGAATGTTTAAGGCGCTCTTGCCTTCTATGAGACGCCGAGGAAGCGTAACTGCGCTCACGCTGTTCGCTCCGTTACCGCCTTTCATTAATTTTCTATTGCCTATTATTTTTTTTCCATTCAACCAACGCAGCGATAATCGACGGGTCGGTTCCGCAGCAGCCGCCTAAAAATCCTGCGCCGGCGGCAACCAAAGCCGGGGCGAAAGAGGCGAACTGTTCCGGCGTTTGGGAATACGTTGCAACGCCGTCGACAATTTCCGGCAAGCCGCGGTTCGCTTTAATCCAGACGGGCAGTCCGGACGCGTCATGAAGCCGCTGGCAGACGGGAATGAACCCTTCGATTCCCTTTCCGCAGTTGGATCCGAGGATGTCGGCGCCGGCGGCTAAGAGGGCTTTTGCCGCCTTTTCCGGCGTCGCGCCCATCATGGTGCGGTCTTTGTTTTTGCCGGAGTCGAACGTCATGCTGGCAACGACCGGCAGCCCGGTCGTCTTTGCCGCGCGAACAGCCGCAGACGCTTCAATCGGACAGGACATCGTTTCAATAACGATTCCGTCCGCTCCGCCTGCCGCCAACCCTTCAGCCTGCACTTTGAACGCTTCGAACAGGTCGTCTTCCGTAACCTGACCCATCATGAGGATTTCCCCTGACGGTCCCATCGACGCGAAAACGAGGCAATCGGTTCCTTCGCACGCCTGACGGGAAATCGCAGCGCCAGCTTTGTTAATTTCAAAAACCTGATCCGGATCGCCGCCGGCTTTTTGCAGCGTGTATCGGTTGGAGCCGAAGGTGTTCGAAATGATAACCTGACTTCCGGCGTCAACGTAGCCTTTTGCTACCTTTAATACGCGATCCGGGTGAGAAAGGTTCCATAAATCCGGAGATTCGCCCGAACCCAGCCCCAGGAGCTGAAATTGCGTGCCCCACGCGCCGTCGATAATTACCGGTTTGTCAGTTAATACTTTTTCTAATGTTGGATGCATGTGTTGTGTTAGTTAGGAATTAGGAGTGAGGAGTGAGGAGTTGACGCAAAGCGAACGCTCTGAATCAACGCCAACACTGCACGAAATCAAGCGCCAAATTATATCAATATTATACTATTATACGAAAATAATGGAAGGGAGAGGCGAAAGAAAGATAATGGTGGGGTGCGTTCAATTTTTGGTTGAGGAAATAGATAAGATTGTCAATTGAAGACGGATTAGCCCAGTTGGCGGCTGTCCTCAGCCGCCTTGTTGGGATTAGAGAAAATAATTTCGCATCCAAAGCTGCTCCGCTCCGCTGGATAGCTGCTGTATCAGCCGCCGTAGTAAAGCAGGCGAAGCACGATCCGGAAGCGTTTTCCGCTTCATCGCAGATAATCAGCGGGGCAAAGGGAATTTGTGCGGCAGGGGACTGCCGAGTGCAGGATTCAGCCATTTTTTCTGGTGAACCCAAAATTTGAACTTTGAACCAATTGAACGCAATTAATTACAGATCCAAAAATTACGGATCCAAAAATAAACAACTTTTCCAAACGCTGTCAATAACGGCAAAATATAAATGAAGAAAGACCAGAACGAAATAGTTTCAAACCAATACCACCAAAATGCCTTATAACGTTTATCGTAAATGTTGCAAATAGCTTTTTTGTGGTTTTGTAAATTTTTTTCAAATTCATCATTGTGTTTTTCATCCCAAGTCAAAAGAATAATAAGGTAGGCATCCTCTTGAGATAATGGGATATATGTAGGCCACCAATAATCACAAAAGCGTTCGTATGTTGTTTTCTTATTTACAATGTAGTCTTCCCCGGTGTGTTTTTTCAATACATCGCTTATAATTTTTTTCGCTTCATCATGTGATATTAAATTGGTTTTTTCATTTTCTGTTATCCCAGTTTCGCTATTGGGAATACGCATTTTCAAACAATCAGATGCAATTATTTTAAAATCGTTCAAACTGGCAATATTTTTTTCAAGATAAGTTCTGCGACGCTTAGGTATTATAAATGTGTATTGCCTAAAACAAATTGCAAAACTAATAATGGAAAAAACTAAACAGATGTAGTTCATATTATTCCCAATAAAAGTTTTGCATTTATCCCAAACTTTTTGCCAAAATGAGACTTTATTCTTCTCCGATTCAGTACTTTTGTCTTTTGTGGCAATGGCTTGTTTTCCTTCTTCGTTTTCTTCCGCAGCATTTTTCAGGTCTTCGTGATTGTTTTTGTCTTTTTCGTCAACGTTAGGTTTTTCCCCAGCGCTCTCAGTTACCCCCTCTTCCTGGCCGCTGGAATTGTTCTCGCCAACATCGGTATCGGCGGCAACAGCAGTCTCCTCTCCTCTTGCTTCCTGTCCCATAACTGCATTTTGACAAAACAGCGACATTGCCGCGAAGCAAACGGCAACCAGAACGAAGGAAACAACGTGAAAACGACGAGCGATAGAAATGAATGAGTGCATTAGTAAATCTCCTAAAATGTGATAAATGTGATTTTGGTTTTCAAAAGACCTGTTACTGAGGTTTTGCTTGTTTTCTTTGCGCCTCTTTAGTGGCTATGTACTTTTGCTGCTGCCGAACCTGACGCAATCCAAGTCCAATCATTCCAAAAATAATTGTCCAGCCAATTATCCCCAAAGCATAACAACCAAAATCGCCAAAATTATCATTGAAAATCTCGCTGTTCCAAGTCATGTGTAATGTTACAGCGATTGCAAATACAATTAAAAACATAGGATTGAACAACATTGATATGGCAAAGTCTTTACCTTTCTTTACTCGCCATAACGCGCCCGCGCACATTGCTGTCCAAATAACATGCATAAAGGGAGCTAAAACGCCGCGTTTATAAATAACCTCCTTCATAACTTTCAAAGGATCAATTTCTGTATAATTCTGCTGATATAGTTCGTTTAATCCTGCAGAAACAGCTCTAATAAACCATTCAAAAGCATAACCAGCAGACTCAAACGCTGCGAATCCTGCTCCTACAGCCGCTCCACATAGCAAGCCATTGAGTATATAGTCTTTTCTCTTTAATCCGCCCATTATCAAAACAAGAATGAGAACTAACAGCTTTGCAGGTTCTTCAATTGGTCCAGCAGGAGAAGCGCTTTCGAATATCTTATAAAAATTAGGCAATTTATTATTTAATACAGTTGTGAAGATGAGTCCAACAGCGCCGCCATACAAGAACAATTTAATAACCTGATAAAGCGAAATATTCTTTACAACATTACAGGAGGTTCTATAGGAAGATGTTGCTTAGCTCCAGAATCATTAGGCGAAGCAAATGTAAATCAGCATGTGTCAATTGTACGTCCAAGAAATATAGGCAATAAATATTTGCTGTATTCTTTGCAATCCGATTATTGTCAAACACAAATGTGGCTTCTTCAAACAGGAGGCAACAGAGAAGGATTAAGCGCATCTGCTTTTAAACAGTTTAATATAACTCTTCCCCCTCTCTCCGAACAGCACTCCATCGTATCTTACCTTGATGACAAGTGTGGGAAAATAGACAAGATGCTTGAAGGGAA
>CACXSS010000213.1 GCA_902770245.1 uncultured Planctomycetota bacterium
AGAGGACGGCGTCAAGACCGCTCAGCCGCTGCCCAAAGTCGAGGAATGGGATATCAAAGAGAAGTGCGCCTACGAAAAAGAAACGCTGGGATTCTATATGTCTGCCCACCCGATGGACGCCTACAGATCTCAGATTTCGTTTATGAGATCGCATACTGTTCCGCAAGCGCTCGCTTTGCCGGACAAAACTACGGCAGTTCTGTGCGGCATGATATCAGCGCTGAAAGTCAGCTCCGTTCGAGAACCCAAGCCGGGACGTCCGTCCATGTACGCCTCGTTCGACCTGGAAGATTTCGACGCCTCAATTCGCTGCAACGCCTGGCCGGAAGCGTACGTCAATCTGACGGAAATTATCGCCTCAGACGCTATCGTCGCCTGTGCCGGACGGATTGATAAACGCGACGGGTCTGACAACGCCAACTTTACGATTACAGACGTTTTCAAACTGGAAGAGATTGACGAACGATACGTCCGCAGTCTGGAACTGCGGCTGTCGGAAAAGGTTCACGGTCCGACGGTTGTCAACGACGTCAGCGACATTCTCAGCGGCTATCCTGGAGAAAAGCCGCTGATCATGCGGTTCTACACAGCCGACGATCAATGCGTTGTTTTCGCGCCCAGCGCCAGAAAATTCAACGTCTGTGACGAACTCCGCACAGCTCTGGAAACGAGAATCAACTCCAACGACATCAAAATCAACGTCGTTCGACCCAATATGCCGGCAAACGAAAACAAAAAGCGTTGGCAAAAGGCGAATTAAAGAATCGAAAATGAAAAAAATGGAGAATAGATCAATGAGAAAAAGACTGGAAGACTTTAATTCTGGTAGCTGGCGTGAACAATATCATTATAGGAGTTTTCTTCCAACTCAGATAAATTATGAATGGGTTTGGGAAGACGGTGAAATTAATGTGCTTTTGGAAAAAGCAACGCGTTCCTTGAGTGAATTAAATGCTTATACGCAAATTGTTCCTGACGTTGATCTTTTTATCAAAATGCATGTTGCCAAAGAAGCTAATACTTCCAGTAAAATCGAAGGAACAAAAACCGAAATGGATGATATTGTTTTACCCAAATCGGTCGTTCTTCCAGAAAAACATGATGATTGGCAAGAGGTGCAAAATTATGTACAGGCTATGGGGCAAGCTATAGATGAACTTAATCGCTTACCCTTGTCTTTTCGATTAATTAAAACAATTCATTCGACGCTTCTTTCTGGCGTTCGAGGCGAGCATAAACAACCAGGCGAAATCAGAAAAACACAAAACTGGATCGGGGGAAGCAATCCTGGTAACGCTCACTTTGTCCCGCCCCATCAGGATGATCTTGCAGAATTGTTATCTGATCTGGAAAAATTTTGGCATAACGAGACTATTTTTGTTCCGCACCTGATAAAGTGTGCGATTACTCATTATCAATTTGAAACGATACATCCTTTTTGCGATGGCAACGGTCGTATCGGGCGTTTATTGATTCCATTATACCTTATAAGCTTTAAAATATTGGATAAACCATCGCTTTATATGTCTGCATATCTTGAGAAGAATCGGAATGAGTACTACGAAGCCCTTGATAATGTTCGAGGACAACACAATCTTTTAGGTTGGTGCAAGTTCTTTTTAGATATGTTAACTCAGACGGCAGAAGGAGGTAAACAAACTTTTCAAAAGATTAAACAGTTAAATGATGAAATGACAAATTTGGCGATGGGTATGCAGAAACGTGGAGGCAACGCTTTAGCATTGATTAAATATTTATATGAAAATCCAATTGTCAGTATTAGAGATGTAAGCAACAAATTAAATATTACTTATCCGCCAGCAAACCAATTAGTGCAAGATTTTGTAGAAAAAGGTGTTTTAGCGCCTTACCAAAAACAATCAAATGCACAATTGTATATTTTCTCAAAATATATGGACATATTTAATATTAATGCCTAATACTTACAGATATACCTTACAAAATAGTTGTTTTTTATAAACATTAAGCAAAAAAAGACAACAGAAAAAGCAGACTTTAAAGATTAAGACTGTTTTCCTTTAAAAGCTCATCGAGACTTTAAAGGTTGGATGGGCTAAACTATAATGTCTATATAACCAGAACCAATTTTTATAAATTGAAATAAACAAATATTATTACAATATAGCAGGGCTAGATTGACAATATGTAGATGGACCATTGTGTTATAAAACGCTATTCTTTTGAACTCCTCCCAAAAGAAAAATCCATACACATCAATCTAATTCTTTAAAACCACATTTGAATCAATTGTGTACAAGAAAAGAGAGGAAAGAACGAATTCTTTATCTTCCGGAATATTTTCAAACTTTCATTTTTCAACATTGTTGAAATTTAAAACTTTCGGGACTTGCTTTTTGAATTCGTTCAGTGTAAGATAGGATAGTAAAAGGAGTGCGGCGCTCCTTGATGGTCGTTTCTAACCCTGAACGAATCTATGGCTAAAAAAGCAATTTCCAAAACTCCGCCTCGACAGCTCAAGCATTGTCAGCTTCTGGCGAAGGCGGCGGAGGATAAAAGTATCGAAATGCGCGCTCTGGCGGTGAAGGGCTATCCCGGTGTGGAATTGTCGCCCAAAATCCTGCCGGGGCTGATTAGCGTTGGGTACTGGAATTCTCCGCGCGATCAGAACTGGGGCATGACGTGGCATCAGCACGACGGCTTTGAGCTGGAGTTCGTGGAATCCGGTCAGCTGGATTTGGGAATCGGCTCGGAGGTGTTCGAGCAGGTTCGGGCGAATCATGTCGCGATTACCCGACCGTGGCAGCGTCATCGGTACGGGAACCCCTACATTCGTTCCAGTCGGCTGCATTGGCTGATAATCGACCTCGGCGCCAATCTGCCCAATCAACAGCTGAAATGGCCCAGCTGGGTCGTGTTGTCACAGGACGACCAGAAGGAGTTCGCCGACCTGATTCGTTTGACGGAATCGTCAACCCTGCCGGTTGGCGCGCCGGTTCGGAAAGCGATTTTGAGAATCGCTCAACTGGTGCGAAACGTCAATCAGGAATCGTTTTATTCCTCGCTGGCAATGGCGATTAACGAGTACCTTTTGGCGCTGTTAAAGACGATGCGGAAAAGCGACCTTCATCCCAACGCCTCGCTGGGCGCGTCGTTCCGAGCCGTTGACCTGTTTTTGCAGTCGCTGCGGAACTCGTCAGACGCCCTCAAAGCGCCGTGGACGGTTCGGCAGATGGCGAAAGAATGCGGCGTCAGTCAAACCCTTTTTACAACCTATTGTCGGCAGATTGTCAACAAGTCGCCGGCAGACTATTTAAAATCCGTTCGCGTCGAACGGGCAGGCGTTCTGCTGCTGGAAAATCCGGAACTTTCCGTTTCGGACATTGCAGAACAATGCGGATTCACAACCCCCGCCTACTTCACCACGGTTTTCCGTCAGGAAAAGAACGTTACGCCGAGGGAATATAGACAGGCAGGACGTGAGAATTAGCAATTGTCAATTATCAATTAGCAATTAAATATTGATACCTATGCACAGCGCTTCGCACTATGCACTAACTATTAACAGGAGACAACCTCATGGGAAAAATTGGAATTGGATTGAATCTGGAAGCGGTTCGTACGAGCCATAAATCGTTTGAATGGGGCATGGAATTCACCGCGAAATGCGGATACGAATACGTTGAGCCGATGGTTCATCTGGGTCGAGAGCTGCTGTCGGAGGCGCGGTATTTCCACAGCGTTTCCATGCTCGACGACCCGTTCCGGATTCGGGACTGCGCGGAAAAACACGGTCTGAAACTGTCGGGCTTGTCCACCCACTGCCCGCTGGCGAAACCGGAAATCAGCGTCGAGTACCTCAAACAGGCGGCGCGGTTTGCCAAAGAGTGCGGCGCGCCGGTTCTCAATACGGACGAAGGCGCCAAGCCGGACTGGACGACCAAGGCGGAGGATTTTGTTCTTATTCGTTACACGCTCATGGAAGCGGCGAAAGTCGCCTCGCGCCGCGGGATTAAAATCGGCCTGGAACAGCATCAGCAATACTCGCTAAAACCGGACATGTTCGACGAGCTGGTCAATCTGGTTGACATGCCGGACACGATTGGCGTCAACTTCGACACCGGCAACTCGTACCTCGGCAACAACGACCCGATTGAATGGCTGGAACGGGTCAAGACGCGTCTGGTTCACGTTCACGCCAAAGACATCTCGTTCTCGCAGTCCGATTCCGAACGCGGCAAGGTGATGGGCACGCCGGTCGGCTGCGCCTGCGGCAAAGGCGTTATTGACTGGGAAAAGGTCGTTGCCATTTTGAAGTCAATTCCGCAGGACATTGTCATGAGCGTTGAATGCGGCACGCTCGACGACGCCCAGGACAGCATCGACTATCTGCGGAAACTGATCTGATTCGTCGCGCTCATAGGTTGTGCGCGGGACAACTCGTACACGGATTTTACGGATTAGACGGGCGGCGAGGCGCCGCTCCCAATCCGCGCTACCGCGCGCTTGCCAATACTCGCTCCCGTTGGTCGCTTTCGTTATCGATAAAACTATGTTTTCTCCCCTTACTAAAGTTTTTTGGAAAGGGGAGTTTGAGGGGAAGAACCTTTTTTTCAAAAAAGGGCGGCGAGGCGCCGCTCCCAGTCCGCGCTCCCGCGCGAAACGTATTATAACCGCTCCCGTTGGTCGCTTTTCCCCTCATAATTTAAACTTGAAAAAACTTCTCTAAAAGGGAGCCAGCTTGCTGGCGACCGAAAGTTTTTTCAAGTTGGCGGGCGAGACGCCCGCCAACCGGGCTGAACTGAGTTTTTTCACGGGTCGTTGGACAAGGCGGCGCCTAGGGGCGCCGCACTCCCCGACCTATTCCCTATTCCCTATACCATCATGAAACGAACATTATTCTGGATACTATTAATTGCTACTTGTTGTAACGCGGCGGTCGCGTTGGCGCAGACAAAACGCGAGCGGCTGGAAGGGCTGGTCTACGAAGTTGAAGACTGGACAGAACCGAAAGACGCGATGAAGCTCAATCAGCCGGGCGCGTCAAACTGGCAGATCTGGACGAAGGAAATCGACGTGATTCACAAACGCTCCAACGGCGCGTCTGTTACAACGCCGGTTCTTCCGATAGATGTTGACAGAGAAAAGCCGGAAGACGGCGCGCCGGTTCTGCATACCAAAATCACCGGCATTCCCGCAGGGCGGTATCGGGTTTTTATGAATGGGACGAATCGCCCGCTGGCGCTGTCGTTTGACGGCGGGAAAACGTGGACGAAATCCAACATTCACGGCGAGAACGATTTCGGTATTTACGACATTTCCGACGGCATTTTTGAACTCTGGGTGGACGACCGGTACGCGTCCGAAAACAAAGGCTGGGCGTACTACGATTACATTCGCTTTGTCCCGACAACAGAAGACGTAACAATCGACAACCTGCAGCAGTATTACATCGACAGCGCTTCTCCGTTTAATCCGGATTTCGGGAAAGATTTACCCGACGATTACATTCAGATTTCCTGGACGACCAACGTCCCGACGCCTCCGGCTGAAGTTACCTTTATTCCAAAGGAAGGGGACGAAAAAACAAAGCCAAAAACGATTGTGGAATCGGATTCCGGACTTCGCAATCACGCGGTCGTCTGTCCGTGGGGCGCTTACGAAAAAGCGATTGTAACGCTGCCGATAAACCGTTCCGGGAAGGCGATTTCAAAGACCGTCTCGTTTTCATCGCAAGTTTCAGAAGAGAATAAAACTGACAAAACGGTTGTCGAACTGCTCGTATCAGAGCCGACTGGATTCGCCCGTCAAAACTGGCCTGTTACGTCCGGCGTTCCGCTGGCGAAAGGCGTACTGTATTACGATGGATGGGAAGGGAACTTGAAAATTCGTCTGAAAAATCCGGCGGGCAAAAAGATTAAAGCGCAGTTTACTCCTGTTGCCAGGTGGGAGGACGGTTCTGTTCAATGGCTTGTCGTCGATTTCCGAGCTGATACGGACGC
>CACXSS010000214.1 GCA_902770245.1 uncultured Planctomycetota bacterium
AAAGTAAAGCCGGGAACGTCCGACGCATTGGTTTGTCAAATGGACTTTCTCGCTTCTTTCGCCGCCATGCTGGGCGTTAAGAGCAAAGAACTGGCGTTGCTGGACAGCCAAAACGTTATGCCCGCTTTGTTGGGACTGTCCTCAGATGGAAGAAAGGAACTGATAGTCAACGGGAATACGCTCCGAACGCCGCGATGGCATTACGTTTCCAACCAGCATTTTCCGTCCATAAAGGACGCGTCGTATCCAGAACTGTACGATTTGTCCGTCGACCCGGAAGAAAAGAACGACCTGTTAAGAAAGAATCCGTACTTAGCCAAAGAACTGAATCTGGAACTGAGATTCTTCCAGATTCGCGGCGACGACTGAGCAGAGACTAGCGCCGATTGTGCAATTGCGCTTCCTTCGATGTTTTTTTAAGCCGCAAAGAACGCAAAGAGCGCATAGTTTTTAAAACTTTGCGAACTTTACGCGAGATTTTTCGGAGACTAACAATAATCATAGAATTACTTTAAGACCATGTTCAAGACTTTTATCAACGCGATGTTATCCGGTATTGCAATCGGCATAGCGGGTACGGTCAATCTGTCCGTTGGCGGTGGGCTGGCGGGCGCGACCCTGTTCGGATTCGGACTGTTTATAATCCTGTGTTTTCAGTTCAAACTCTATACCGGCGCGATTGGCTATCTTGTCAACCAGTCCAAAGCGACGTTTTTCCCATACGTTGTTACGCTGATAACCATCTGGCTGGGCAACTTCGCCGGGACGTTTCTGGACGGCTGGCTGATTCGTCAAACGCGATTGGAAAAGATTCCTGCCGCCGCTGCGACTCTTTGCGCCGTCAAAACGGGGGATACGCTGACGAGTATTTTTATCCTCTCGATTTTCTGCGGTTTGCTGATGTATATCGCCGTTGAAAGCTTTCGTCAAAAACTGCCAGACCTGTTTCGCGCCATCATTGTTTTTCTTTGCGTTATTATCTTTATCCTGTCCGGATTTGAACACTGCATTGCGAACATGTACTATTTCTGCGTCGCCGGAGCTATCGACCAGAAGACCCTGCTTTACATTCTCGTCATGACAGCCGGGAACTCCGTCGGCGGCATGTTCCTGCCAACGATGGACAAGATCAGAAAAGAATAAAAAAGGCTCTACTGGTAATTTGGCGCCTGGTATTTCCACAGGTTAGCCCGTTCAAGGAAAAGCCTCACGCGAAGTTCGCAAAGTTCGCAAAGTTTTGATAACTATGCGCTCTTTGCGTTCTTTGCGGCTTAATTTATTGGGCAAACTACTGAAGATGTTATTTAACGCAAAAAATACTTCAGAGCAAGTTAAAAGCCTGCTTTCCGATATGGAAGAACATAAAAAAACCGCCCTTGTCCAGGACAAAGGCGGCTAACGAACAGAGAAGAAAAAACTACCGTTCGTTATCTCTTTCGACGCTCAGAGCGGATGTTCGCGTTTTTGCGGACGTTCGCTTTTCTTTTGCAATTCTCGCTCAACGCCCCAACCGTCTTGATTGGGATTCTATCATTATTTAACTCCAGTTCAATGAAGGTATGACAGATCGTGTCATACCTAAACCGCCTTTTTTGGGAAAAATTTTGAAAATTTTTAAAAAAGTGGGGGTTGCCGGAGGAAAACTGGAACGGAGCAGAGCAAAACGGCGAAAAATGGCGGCAATTCGAAGTGGGGCAGGGGGCGGCGTTAAAATCCCTACAATCGTTAAAACCGCTAAAATCACAACCCGGCACAACCGGAAAATCCTGCATAATCGGAAAAACTTTCCTAAACTTCCCAAATTTTCAGAAATTTAGCCAACACTTTTCAAATCGTGTGCTAGAGTTTTGATAAAGTTTAACGGTTAGATAAAATGAGTAGACTTTACGGTCGAAAAGAACGCGATTTAGCGAACTGAAATCGGCGGAGCAGGGCGGTGCGCCCTCATTTGACCGCGGGTTTGGAAATGTATTTTATAAAAGGAAATTCGCCATGAACGACCTGAAAAACCTCCTGTTGAATATTTATCGTCAAACCAGTTTTGGAACAGGGCTGGAACATCAACCCAAAGAAGATACGGCGTATCTGTATAAATCGCAGTACGGCAAGTTTCATTTGACGGAAGCAATTCGACCGGGACGGAACCTGGAAGTCATTCCAACGCAAGGATTTAGACACGAACCCCAAAACAGGGCAAACTGCCGCGGCGTCAATACGCTTACCGCCAGCGTTTCCAAAGAACTGCTTTTCGATACGTTTCTCAACCTGCTCGAACCGCTCGGAGACGTCGTTGACGTCGTCCTGGAGTCCAGCCACAACATGCCGGAGCTGGAAGGCTGCGGAGAAATGTATCGAGAGTCTATTGACACGCCCGTTTTGTTGAGTATACTGTACCATTATGAAGATTTGCTGATCAACGACGGCTGTACGGGAATCGCGGTTCTCAATCGACAGCGTCAGTCGGAAGTCCAGTTTGACGAGCACAAACTTCTCGTCGTTTACGCTCCCAAGCTGACGCCGTACGAGTCTATATTAATTGACTCCTACGTTGACTGCAACGAAAAGATGAAAGTCATCACCCAGTCCGAACACGTCCACTGTTCGTCCAACCGGTACGCAGAGCAGTTCTCGCAGCTTCGGTACGAACTGGGAATTGACTAAGACGTCATTTATAGTCGCACGCATTGCGCGCGTGAATTGTCGTACGCTTTACGCGTATGTGAATTTAACTGGTACGTAACTAGTCGTACGTGAATATTATCGTAGGGAATCCTAAAAGTCGTACGCTCTACGCGTATGTGGAGGATAACATGAGAAAAGGCGCTGTTGTTCGCAATACGCTCGAAACGCAAATCAGTCTGGAATGGAGTCTGGACGGCGAAGGGCTGTCAACGATTTCGACCGGTCAGGGATTTTTGGATCACATGCTCACCCTGCTGGGGCGGCACTCGAATTCAGACCTGGTTATCAAAGCGACAGGAGATCTGTACGTCGACGCGCACCACACCACCGAAGACGTTGGCATCGCTCTGGGAACGGCTCTGAAAGAAGCGCTCGGAACGAAAGCCGGGATTCGCCGTTACGGCTGCTTTACTCTCCCGATGGACGAAACGCTTGTAACAGTCGCCGTCGACCTGGGCGGACGTCCGTTTTACGTCAGCAACGCGAAGTTCCCCACCCCGCGAGTCGGCGATTTCGACACAGAACTGGTTGACGATTTCTGGCAGGGTTTTTCGACCGCCGCGATGTGCAATCTGCACGTCAAGCTGGAATACGGGCGCAACAGCCACCACATCGCTGAAGCGATTTTCAAGTGCGCCGCCCGAGCGCTGAGAATGGCGTGGGAAATTGACCCGAATCAAAAAGGCGTCCCGACGACAAAAGGCGTTCTGTAACGCCCCGTTCCCTCGGACTTTATCCCCTCGTTCCATATCCCGCGCATGTCTAATTTATCGGATACTCTGTTTGACAATCTGCCTGCTGGCGCCGTCGCGATTGGCAACTTCGACGGCGTCCACCTGGGGCACGCTCGCCTAATTGAACGTCTGAAACTCAAAGCCGCTCAAGTCGGCGGACCGTCAATAGTCTTTACGTTCGACCCGCATCCTGCAGCTCTGTTACATCCGGAAAAAGCGCCGCGCCCTCTGACGTGGAAAAATCGAAAAGCGCGGCTGCTGTCGAGTTTGGGCGTCGATATAATTCTGTTTTATCCGACCGATATGCAGCTGCTGGGCATGGACGCCAAAACGTTTTTCGACGAAATTCTTATAAATCGAATGCGAGTCAAAGCTTTGGTCGAAGGGGACAATTTCGTCTTTGGAAAAGACCGGCTTGGCGACGCTGAACATCTGGCAAAATGGACCAAAGAGCGTAGAGTTGCTCTTGACGTTGTGCCGGGAGTCGAGTACAATGGACAGCGAGTTTCCAGCTCCCGCGTTCGGTCGACGATTGCCGGAGGAGACGTGGATTCCGCCAACGCGATGCTCATCGCGCCGTACCGAATTCGCGGCATGGTCGTTCACGGCGACGCCCGGGGCAGAACCATCGGGTTCCCCACCGCCAATATAGAAGCGATTGACGTTCTCCTTCCCGGAGATGGCGCGTACGTCGCCGACGTCTTCCTGGCAAGCGTCAGCAGCGGCGGCAAGCAAACGCGCAAGTTTCGCGCCATGGTTCATATCGGAAAGAACGTTACGTTCAATCAGAACCTACCCCGCGTCGAAGCGCATATTCTCGATTTCAACGAAGACCTGTACGGAAAGGTAATCAAAGTCGATTTCCTGCACAGAATCCGCGGCGTAAAACGCTTCGAAACCGTCGACGAGCTGAAAACGGAACTTTCAGCCGACGCTCAAATTGCGCGCGAATGGAAATAGCGTAACAATAAAATAATATAACCCCCAACTTCACGGAAGAAGAAAATGCCTGACTTGGTATACCTTCTAATTTTGGCGACGATAGCTATTATCGTTATCGGGATAGGATATCCTATTGTTAAATACATTGAATATCTGCAAGGTGAAAGAAAAAGTAATAGAAATAATACAGGCGACGATGGGGAAGAATCGTATGCCGGAACTGGCGTTGGCGCAGGAGACTATAAGCCCAGAGCCAGCATCATGACCCCAACCGAGATTAAATACTACGAAGATCTTTGCGACGCTTTGGATCGCGCAGGGTTGGAAGTGAGCGTCTGGCCGCAGGTCAACGTCTCTGCAATCATTGAAGCGAAAAGCGAAAACAGCAAAGAAAAGGCGCGCGCGTTCAACCGCATCTGCCGAAAGTCGGTTGACTACGTTATCGCCAACAAAGAAACGCAAGAGACGCTTGTCTGTATCGAACTGGACGACTACACGCACAACTGGAACAGCCGCATGGAGCGTGACGACTTCATCAACACAGCGTTTGACGACGTTGGCATTCCCCTGTTTCGAATCAAAGTCGAACGTCATTACGATTTCTACGAGATCGTTTCGACGGTAAAACACATATTGAAATGAAATAATAAAGGATAGGTTATAAAAAGGAGGGATTAGAATGCTAATCTTATTAGCGCAAGAAACTACCAAGGTTGTTATTCCTGAACCATTAACAAATGTAGTGCATCAGCTGACGATGTGGATTTGTATTGCAGCTGTAACAGTACCTGTAATCTTACTGATAATCCTGATTGCCACGGGAAAACTTGCAAACTTTCTGGATTCATTCAGAGGAGAGCAAAGTTCGGAGTCAGGTCAGATTTCAGAGACTGATGGAGGAACAGAGAATTACAAACGGAAATCCAGCATCTTGACGCAGACCGAAAATGAGTTTTACACCCAACTTTGCAGCGCTCTGAATCAGGCTGAACTGAACGTAATCGTTTGGCCGCAAGTCAACGTCTCGTCAATTATCGAATCCATAGGCAAGGATTCGCAGCAACGAATGAAAGCGTTTAATCGCATCTGCCGAAAATCGGTTGACTATGTAATCGTAAACCAAAAAACGCGAGAGACGATTCTCTGTATCGAGCTGGACGATTATACGCATAACCGAAACAGCCGTAAGGAACGCGACAACTTTATCAATTCCATTTTTAGCAACGTTGGCATTCCCCTGTTTCGAATCAAAGCTGATAGCAATTACGACTTCAGCGAAATCGTTTCAGCTGTAAAACGAATGATGAAATAGGGCGGTCTTCCGCGCATTGTTTAACGTCCGATTTGACGTCAGATAATTATTTGGCGCGTTATCCTTAAAACGCGCCTGAAATGTCGAAATAGCCTTGAAATCCCGGGGCGAGCGCAAAATTTAAAAATCCGTCTGCGACCGAACATAATACACATTATCGGACGTTCGGGCTGTTTGTACAGGGATTTCGGCTTTATTATCGGCGTTTCTGTACAGCGTCCATAACGCCTGAAAGTAATTGTTACAATTACTCGTTTAGTTCTTGTTTTCTAGGGTCGATAATAGTTTTTGTTGAGTGT
>CACXSS010000215.1 GCA_902770245.1 uncultured Planctomycetota bacterium
TGATCCCATCCCGACCTCAGTAGTTAAGCTTTTCGAGCCGATGGTAGTCCTGCAAGTGCGAGAGTAGGCGCCGCCGAGTTATTTACGCCCTTTGAGATGGAAATCTCAAAGGGCTTTTTTATTTAGTAGCGAGTTGCGAGAAGATTGGAAGGCGGTAATGAAGCGACCAACGGGAGCGGTTATAATACGTCTCGCGCGGCGGCGCGGACTGGGTGCGGCGCCTCGCCGCCGGGAGCTGCGCTCCCGCACTCAGAGAGAAAACGGCGGTCTACTCGATCAGCTTTTTCGCTTCTTCAACCAGATCTGTAACGTTTTCGTCTGTTTCGTAAAGGCGAATAATGCTTTTGACGATTCGTTCTGTTTGTTCAGGATTGGTTTGTTTATACTTTTTCGCTTCCGCAATCCTCTGTTCAATAGTTTCTCTCAGAGGTCTAATTTCGTCTTCCAAACGCGATTCTATAATGTCTATCTGCTTTTCAACGGAAAGAAGACAGATGCGTTTGTCGTATTCTCGTTTACCCATGTCGGATTTATACTCGGGAATTGAATAGAAATCCGCAATTGCTTTTAATTCGATCAGCGCGTCTTCTGGAGCTGTTTCTGTCAGCTGCATGGCTTTGTAATACTGACGTTCCAAAACCGTACCCGGAGACCATGAGCCGGTTCCAATCATGCGGGACTGAACGCGCCGCTGGAATCGTTCGATATCGTAATCTTCCCGCCAGCGTAGAATCGTTTCTACTCGTTCATCGTCTGGAAAACGATTGAGAAAAACGTTCATATTGCTATAGGCGGAATCCTTGTCAAACAAGCGATTTTGGTTGATTCTGTCGTAGAGTTTGTCTGCTGTCAGCGGCTGGAGGAAGTATGCCAGCGCTGCGATAAAAGCGACAAAAGCGACAACCCAGCCCAGAGCTACAGGCCAGGAGAACGAGGATTGATGAGTTGGTTCCTGAATCGGTTCGACTTTAACATAGGAACTGCCCTTGGGGGTTGACTTTGGCTGTGATTGATCGATAATTTCCGGCTCAGTGTCGCTTAATTGCGAGTCGCTCAGTTCAATAGTTGCGTCTTCAACATATTCAATAGCGTCCAGCTGGCGAAGCAGGGCGCTGGCGGTTTGGATTCGCTTTTCCGGCTGAATTTCCAGCAGACGATTGAGAATGTTTTGGAATTCCTGTGGAATGGGAAAGTCTTTCCCGTCGCGAATAAGCGGAACGATTTGTTCTTCTGCGTGCATTCGCTGAATTTCCGGCAGCGATCGGCCTAAAAACGGCGCGTGTCCGCACATAAGCGTATAAAAAACCGCGCCGAGAGAATACAGGTCTGCCAACGCAGTAACGGGTTTTCCGAGCGCCTGTTCTGGAGCCATGTACTGAACCGTGCCGACGACTGCGCCGAATCCGGTGAGCTGTTGACTGGAAAAGACTCGGGCGATGCCGAAGTCTGTCAATTTAACCGTCGGAGAAGGCGATTCCGGATTGGAAATGATAATGTTGCCCGGCTTAATGTCACGGTGAATGATTCCTCGAGCGTGAGCGTAGGAAATGGCAGAAACGAGCTGTTTGGCAATCGCCAGCGTTTGAACCCAGGAAAAGAGCGTTCCCTTTTTAATGACGTCGTGGAGCGATTTCCCGTCGACCAATTCCATGACGTAGTACATTTGCTCGTCTTCAACGCCGAAGCCGAGAATATGGACAACGTTGGGATGGTCAATCATTCGCAGAGCTGTAATTTCCTTGTCGAATCGCTGGATTTCCTGAGCGCGCTCTTCTGGTTCAGTAGAGTGGAGAGTAAGGGTTTTGAGCGCCACTTCTTCAACCGATCCGGTTATAGGGTTCAAATCGGATTCGTCAGTAGAGTGGGCGGCGTAGACAACGCCCATGCCTCCGCGGCCGATGGTTCTGTCAATAACGTATTTCCCAATTTGCTGCTGTTCCATGACGCGATTAAAACGTTAGAGTTCTTTACTTTCTCCGGGTTGAAATATCAGAGGCTGCGTTTTTGTTTGACAATGTACTTCTTTTGCCCACGAAACCGGATCCTGCCGGATTGGCTCCCATGTATTGTAGTGTGACGGAACTGCCCATTTGGGTTTAATGACTTTAATTGCCTCCAATGCTTGTTCCGGTCCCATAGTAAAGCGATCTCCAATAGGCACGATAGCGACTTTGATCCCGGAACGTCCGATAAATTCCATATCGTTGAAATATCCAGTGTCGCCGGCAACATAGACAGAGCCTTCTTTAGTATTGATGATAAATCCAACCGCAATTCCGCCGTAAGCGCCGTCTGGCATTTGGCTGGAATGCGATGCGAATGTAAATGTAACAGAACCGAAAGAAGTCATAATTGTTCCGCCGGGGTTGCCGGGTTCTACAGAACGGACGCCCTTTTTTCCAAACCAGTTGACCAGTTCAAAACAGCCAATTAAAACGGCGTTTGGATGACGCTTGCAAATCGAGACGACGTCTGAACAGTGGTCGGCGTGCCCGTGAGTGCAAAGGATGTAATCGACCGGCATCGCCTCGCCGATTTTACGAATGGATTCCGACGCAAAAAACGGATCGATAAGAATCGACGTTCCGTCAACGGTTAAATGCCAACAGGCGTGTCCGAGCCAGGTTAGTTTCATGGTGAGGTCAAAATGGCGATGGGAGGAATATGCTAATTTGTAATTCGAATACTTTGAAAATCGTCGTTCCGCAAAATGAACAGTTCGACCGGGTCGGCGACGTCGATGAGTTCCAGGGCGGATTTCAACGCCTTGACGTCTTTGACGATGTTTCCGTTGACCATGACAATAAAGTCGTCTGGTTTAAGCCCGGCTATGGCGGCGGGACTGTTTGCCAGAACGGAATCTACGTATGCAGGCGTAAGCGGCAAGACGTCAGAGGTAAGCTGAAATCCGAGTTTAGCTGGCGTCCATGCGTCGGCGGGCTTAGCGATTTCGTTTTGATTTTCCGCTTTTTGAATTTTCTTGTCTAATATATCCTGAACGGCTGAGCTGAGCGTTGACTGCGGCATAGCAAAGTTGATGTAAATGGACTGAGTTGTGCTTTTAAGCTGCTTGCCGATCAGACCGAGAAACGCGCCGTTGTAGTCGACCAACGCTCCGCCGGGAGCGCCGGGGTTGTTGGTTATGGCGTCGATTAGATAAACGTTGCCTTTGTATCCGGCGACAAACGCGCCTCGCCTCGCTTCTAACGGAGTTATAGCGGAAATGACGCCGTGTTGAACGCTCATCGGTTCGTTTCCGGTTGCAACGCTGTAGAGATTTGTAACAGCCAAAACCGGGCTGCCAACAGTAACTGGAACCGGCGCGGCGGACAGGTCGAAGTAGTCCGGCGTTTGCGCGTCGATTTTCAAAACTGCAATTGACAGTTTCGGATTGATGCCGACCAGCTTGGCAGTAAATTTCTGACCGTTATTAAGCGTGCAGGTTATCGGGTCTTCGTCAAGGACAGAGCCGGTAACGGTGAGAATGTGTCCGCTGTCGGAAATAAGAATTCCCGACTGAGCGTCGTCAAATCCTGCCAATCCGCCAACGCCATAAATCTTGACGGTTTTAGGCAGAGTCTTTTCTAACGCGGCTTGCTGTCCGAACGCCGTTGCAGAAAAAAGCAGGGCAATCAACAAAAATACAGAATATTTCAGGTTCATGGTTATAAATCGATGGTTTAAAGTCGCCACACAGGAGGCTGTTCTGTTGTGGAAGCAAAAACGTCGAGTTCAGGGAAGGTTTGAGCGATTTGTTCCGCCAGTCGTTGACAGGCAAAACGCTCTGTTGCGTAATGTCCTGGCAGAATCAAATTGACGCCGTTTGCCTGAGCGTCGAGAAACGTATGGAACATTGTTTCGCCTAAAATCAGGGCGTCTGCATGAGCTTTTTTGACGAGGTCAAATAACGACCCGGCAGCGCCGCATGTAACGGCAACGGTGCGAATGAGCGCGTCCGGCTTTCCGACGAGGTTGACGTCGCAGCCGCCAAAGAAATCGCGAACAACAGCAGCGAAATCCTTCAGTTTGGCAGGTTTGGACAATCGCCCGATTCTGCCGATGCCGATTCCGGTTTTTTCGTCCAGAATTTGCAGCGGTTGAATCTTTTTTAGTCCAACGCCTTTGGCAATCTGTTGATTGATTCCATTTGCGGCGGAATCGAATGCCGTATGCGGCGCGTAAAGGGCGACGTTGTGTTCAATTAAATTGAGCAGCATCGCGCCTTCAGGCGTTTCGTCTGTGAGACGTTTTACGGCATGAAACAGAATCGGATGATGGGAAACGATTAAATCGACGCGTTTGTCGACCGCTTCCTGGGCAGATTGAGGCGTTACGGTCAAACAGGTCATGACGCGTTTAATCTCTTTGCTGCGCCGTCCCAGCAGGAGACCAACGTTATCCCAGTCTTCCGCCAGTTTCAAAGGGGCAAACGGTTCCAGAAACGATTCTATTAATTGTACAACGTTCATAATAGAATAGTATAATCAATTTAGAACCCTAGACAAGAGGACAGAAAAGAAAAAGTGGTCAGTTTTCGACATTTAGCGGTTAAGAAGTTCGTTTTTCTTATTCGCTTCGCGTCGAAAACCGACCGCTTTAGCATTTTTAGGAGATATTTATCAGTTTGCAGCGTTTATTTATTCGTTTGACTGAATTTTAAAGTTCAAACGATTTCTGACGTTTTCTGGCAGCTGATCAATGCTGTTTTCGTCAACAATGTATTCGTTTCCATTATCCTGAATTTTAATAATAGCAGGATCATTGCCATTCTTTTGAACCTGAACGGAGAACGAATCGCTTTGAATTTGAGCATTGGGAGCGTTTAACTGCTGAGGCGGCAAAGTCAGGGTTCCGCTTGAACCCGGGGCGGGGGTGGGAGCTGGCGTTGGAACTTGGCTGGGTGCAAACGGAACAAATCCCGGCATACCTTGACGAATGGCGTTTTCCATGGCTTCCATACGCTGACGCATGTTTTCCATTTGTTGACGCTGACGATCCATAAAACGCTGAAGTCTGGGGAATGCCGGCTCGTCGTCTTCGTCCGGGTCGTAATTAGGCGCCAAGGGGTCAATAAAAGGTTGAGGCGCGGGCATAACAGGATTTCCAAGCATCATACCGTGAGGTTGATGGGGCGCGTCTGCCAGTTGAGCTGCGATGTCTAACGTCAATTCTTTTCCATGGCGCAAGATTGTCAATTTTTGGGGTTTCCCAGCGGCTTTTTGAATCTCAGCGGCAAGTACGTTTGTGTCGGAAACGATAACGCCGTCAATTGAAACAATGATGTCAAAGGGGAGAACTCCGGCTTTAGCGGCAGGCCCGTTGGGTTTAATTGTTTGAACAAACAGCCCGGAATCTCCAGGCAAATTGATTTGTGCTCGCACCATAGGCGGAATCGGAGAGGTAATAACGCCCAAGATGTATTGTGAATTAGTTCCAGGTTGAATGGTTTGAGGGGTGTCTGGCAGAATCTCTTCGATAACTTCGGCTGGCGTGGGAAGAGGTTTTTCAGAATTGTCTGGAAGCGCTTCCTGTTCCGGCAGAGCTTCTTGCAGCGGTTGAGCGGCTGAATCGTCAACCGCGGATTCGACAGCCTGAACGGCGTCTGGGTCGATGTTTTGTTCTACAATTGACTTGACTTCGTCTGAAAGAACTACGCTGCCGGTAATAAGGGTCAGCATAGCGCATAAACCAAATAATTTTTTCATAATTATAAAGCTCCTCAAAATATGTTTTTTCTGGTTTATTGACGTTCGCGACCATTGGCGAAACATTAATAAATCGTTTTTTCAAGTGTTATTGCTTATTACGATAGATATTCATATTTGGTTCATAAAATCTCTTAAAAGAGAATTCAGGTTAGGTTATGCAGTATCAACAGGCGTTTACCGGATTAGTATAATTCAGATGTCGCCTACAGGCGTCAAATGGCGTATTGAATTAATTTGACAGCGTTATTATAGGCTC
>CACXSS010000216.1 GCA_902770245.1 uncultured Planctomycetota bacterium
TGCGGGTAAAGTGGCGCTTCTGCAAGACGCCTTGACAGCTGCGCCGCCGATTGCCGGTCCGCCGCTGACGATTAAAACGTCTCAACCGAGAAACAACGCTCCTAATAAAAACGTCGCGCCGCCTGCGGGGCACATGGTTATGAGAACTGCCAGCTCTCCGGACTCTGCCTCGACGCCTGCTGACAACTACCAGCCGGAACGAGTTGAACCGCTTAAATCTGATTCCGGCAAAGCAGAACCGGCGGCGGGAGCTGGAACTCTTTTTGACGTCTCCGGTTCCATTTCCGACCCGGACGACGAAATCGATAACGCCAGCGCGATGTCCGGGGCGGACACGCTCATCGAAAAGGGCGCGTTTCTGGACTTCATTCCCAACATGCTCCGATCCGGATTCCCGGGAAAAGTCGCCACCGCGATGGGGAAATTCTTTGCCTCGATTGGCGTTTTGGCGCAGCTGATTGGCGTTGTTTTGATTGTCGTTTTGGCGTTTGCGATTTGCAAATTTAACATCGCGCTTTCGTTAAAAGCTTTGTGCGTGTTTGGAACCCCGATCATTATTCTTTTGGCAACCGCCTACGTCAACAAGCGGCTTATGCCGTCGTTAACTCGTCTGAACAATCTGGGAGAAGGTCGAATCGTTTCCACCGCCCTGCCTGACTCTTTATGCGTCGTCTTTTTGGGGTTGGCGATTTGGGGATTGGTAAGCAACTTCTTTACCGGATTAAACAACGAGAATTCATCCGTCTTGATTGGTTACGCCATATACGGCTTTGTTCTCTTTGCCGCCTTTGCTTTTTGCTCTGTTACAGCGGCTAACCCCGGCTCGCTCAATATGACCGTTGACGGTTCTTTGCCGCCGGCGTCGGAAGCGGCTGGCGCGATTCAATATTTGAGCAAGTTGTTTTTGCGGCTGTCGCTGGGGCTTTACGGATTTATTATGACGTTGTACGCTCTGAAGCTGGTTGGAACTATTATTCAGTCGTTCTCGATAAATGAAGAAACAACCGTTATCGAGGGGCTTGGTTTTGCCGCTAAAACGCTTGACGAAGTTGTAACATTGACCCGCGTCAGTTTCCTGCCCTTGGCAGCTTATTTATTGTTTTTAGGAGTTCAATTCTTCCTTGATTTCGCAATCAAGGTGGTTCAAAATCGCAGATAATAAAGCGCAATTCGCGCACAATATTTTGAAAGGCGGTAACGAAGTGAGTGAAACGAACGAAGTTACGCTTAAAAGAAGCGTAATTACGCTCACTCCGTTCGCTCCATTACCGCCTTCCATCACCTTCCTTTATTTTTTGTTTTTATTATGAAAAGAACATTATTATTTAGTTTGATTGCCGTTTTGGCAAGCATTTGCTCGATTTCGCGGGCTGAAGTTCAAATGACAACTCAGGCTTGGGGAACGAACGATTACGGTGCGATGAGCGAGGCTATTGCAGATCGATCCGTATTGAATTTTCTGCTTTTTGACGGCGCAAAGATGGAAGCGGTAAGAGGCGTCAATCAAAGCGACCTCAATATGCTTCGAGACAATTCTGCCGGCGAATGCGGCGGCTTGGGGCGCGTCGGCGTGGAAGGCAAACCCGCCATCATGGCGTTCTATCTGGGAAAAGTCCGCAATATTAAAGAATTGGCGGTCTTTACTGGCAACATCGACAGCCGATCTCATCAGGATTACGAAGTCCGATTTGCAGACAACTCTGCCAATCCGGGTCAGCGTCCCAATTTTGGCGACGCGCCCGCTTTGACGACCGGCGACAAGATTCTCGGCGCTGGTTCCGGCGGATTTTTAACCGACTTCCTCGAAACGGAAAAAGGCAAATTCCTCGCTAAAGCGGACTGGGTGGAAATCCGCATGTGGAGTACGTACCCCAGCAAAGTCGGCGATCCCGCCAAAGATAAAAACCCCGCCAATTCCTGGGCATCGCTGCTGGAAGTTCAGATTCTCGGCGATCCGGAAGACCTCAGCGCGTCGATGTCTAAAGAGGAACTTGATCGCTTGCGAGCTCGCATGGCGCAGCAGCGTCTGGAACGCATTATGAGAAGCGTTTCTCCCGATTTGTACAGCGCCGTTAAACAGATCGGTTCGCTTCGCATGGCGATTGAAGATCTGTCCGAAAAATATGACGAAGACGAATATGCTGGTAAAAAATATCTGGCTGAATTGGATAAATACGAAAAGATATTCTCTTCTCTTGACCCGACCAATCAGGCGTCGGTAGACGAAGCGCTCAAAGCCGCGAAGGATTTCCTGGCGTTCCGCCGCGAAGCGCTGCTGGCAAACCCGCTTCTCGACTTCGACAAGGTTCTCGTCCGAACGGCGAAAAACGCCGGTCTGGAAGCCAACTGGATGTCCAACTGCTCGCGCGGAAAAGGCAATTATGGCAACCAGCTGTCCGTCATTTCGATTCACGATCAAGACGCTCCCATTAAACCGATTATCGACGCCCCGTACGATTCGTTTATCGGCGACATCTGCATGAAATGGGACGCCAAAAAGATTCTCGTTACAGCGAAGTCGGAAAACAACACGTGGGAAGTTTACGAAATCGACCTGGAAAAGGTTCTCAAAGGCGAAAAACCCGAATTCAAGCAGATTTCCCCGTTCATGGGCAGAGACGTTGACAACGTCGAAGGCTGCTTCGTTCCCGACGGCTCGTATCTGTTCATTTCCAGCGCGTCCATGATGGGCGTACCGTGCATCGGCGGCGCCGGGCACGTTGGCAATATCTTCCGCGTTGAAAAAGATCTCAAAACATGCCGTCAGCTGACCTACGAACAGGATCAGGACTGGAATCCGACCCTGATGAACGACGGCCGAATCATGTATCTGCGCTGGGAATACGTCGACATCAACCACTACTTCACCCGAATCATGATGAACATGAATCCGGACGGAACAAACCAGGTTGAACTCTACGGTTCCGGCTCGTACTGGCCCAACAGCATGTTCTATTCCAAGCCGATTCCGGGTCAGAACGCCAAGATGTTTGCGACCATTGTAACAGGACACCACGGCGTCGCCAGAATGGGCGAACTGCATATCATCGACCCCAAACGCGGTCGCAAAGAGGCGGAAGGCGTCGTTCAGCAAATCCCGTTCCGTGACAAGAAAGTCGAGCCGATTATTATGGACCAGCTCGTTGACAGCTCCTGGCCGAAGTTCCTCTTCCCCTGCCCGCTGGATGAAAACTATTTCCTCGTTTCCGCTCAGCCCACTCCGCAGGACAGATGGGGCTTGTATCTGGTCGACACGTTCGACAACATGGTTTTGATTAAAGAGTCGCCGGAGTTTGGAATCTTCGAACCGTTTGCGATTCAGGAACGCCCCTGCCCGCCGGTGATTGCTGACCGAACGATTAACAAAGACAAAGAATCCGTCTGCTATATTACAGACGTCTACTTTGGCCCCGGTTTGGAAAACGTTCCTGTCGGGACGGTCAAAAAGCTCCGCGTTTTCGGCTATCAGTACGGCTACCGCGGCATCGGCAACCACAACGCCATGGGCGAAGAAACGTCCTGGGACAGCAAAGTCCTGCTGGGCGAAGTCAACGTCGAACCGGACGGCAGCGCCAACTTCATTATTCCATCCAACGTCCCGCTGGCTCTGCAGCCGCTGGACGAACACGGCAACGCTCTGCAAATCATGCGTTCCTGGCTGACCGGCATGCCGGGCGAAAAGGTTTCCTGTTCAGGATGTCACGAAAATCAGAACTCTGTTACCCCGGCGAAGTTCAATATGGCGGCTCGCCGCGCTCCAGACAGAATCGTCGAGTTTAACGGACCGAAACGACCGGTTGGATTCAAGAAAGAAGTTCAGCCCGTTCTGGACAAATACTGCGTCGGCTGCCACGACGGATCGAAACCGAACCGTCCGAACTTCAAAGACATCGCGCCGGGACCTCGCGCGCTGGGGAATTCCTACTGGGCTTTGATGCCGTTCCTGCGCCGTCCGGGACCGGAATCGGATACGCACATGTTCTATCCGATGGAATACTACTATAATACGTCTCCATTGATGCAAATGCTTCGCGACGGCAACCACTACAACGTCAAGATGGACGACATTTCCGCTCGAGAACTGGCGCTGTGGATTGACATGAACATGCCGTATAACGCGACGTGGTCAGAAGTGGCGACGTCAACCATGGGCGGACGTCTGCAGCAGGTTCAAACGATGGCAAAGAGAACTCAGGAACTGCGCGCTCTTTACGCCAACGTAGATGAAGATCCCGAACAAGGGGCTGTTATGGAAGCCGTTCCTCGTCCGGACTTCGTCAAGCCGGAAAAGTGGGAAACGCCCAACACGAAGAATCCCACCGGTTTGAAAGCGGTTGTCAACAACTACGAACCCAAGACGCAATCAATCGACCTCGGCGGCGGCGTCAAGATGGATATGGTTTACATCCCGTCCGGCAAGTTCGTTATCGGCGACGATTCCGAAAAACGTCCGGAAGCGAACAGAAACGAAGTTGTGATTGAAAAGCCGTTCTATATGGGAACGACCGAAGTTACCAACGAAATGTTCCATCAGTTCGACCCGACTCACGAAAGCAACTTCATCGACCAGCAATGGAAAGATCACGTTCACCGCGGTTATCCCGCCAACCACGACGATCAGCCTGTAATCCGCGTTACCTGGCAGAAAGCCAACGAGTTCTGCAAGTGGCTTTCGGAAAAGACCGGCAAGAAGTTCCGTCTGCCGACGGAAGCCGAATGGGAATGGGCGGCGAAAGCCGGAACTGACAAACCGTTCTGGTGGTCTGACGGCATGGGCAAAGCGGAAAAGAGCGACAACGGACGTCTGTTTGGCTGCGACGTTCAGTTCGGTGACAAGGCGAACATGGCGGACAACTCTATGCGTCTGTTCGTTGTAACAGGCGTCAACCCTCAGCCGGTCAACAACCCGGCGTTCTGGCAGACGTATCTGCCGCGCGTCGTTGACCAGTCCGACAACCAGATGGTTCCCGGCTGGGACGCTGACCTGTACGAAAAGTACCGCGCCGGCTACCACGGCTCGAAGGGCATCGCCCGATTCGCGCCCAACCCGTGGGGTCTGTACGACATGAACGGCAACGTTGCTGAATGGACCCAGTCCGACTACAAAGCGTATCCGTACAACGCCAACGACGGACGCAACGCCGGCAATCTGGACACGGAAAAAGTCGTTCGCGGCGGCAGCTGGAACGATCGCCCGGCTCAATGCCGCAACGGCTACCGCCTGGGCTTCCCGACCTACCAGCGCGTCTACAACGTTGGCTTCCGGGTTATCTGCGAGGAGTAGCGGTTATTAATTGTACATTCTCCCCTTACTAAAGTTTTTTGGAAAGGGGAGTTTGAGGGGAATAACCTTTTTTTCAAAAAAGGTTTTCCCCTCTTATTATTTCGAATAAACCTCAATTTTCTCCCCTTGAAAAAACTTCTTTAAAAGGGAGCCAGCTTGCTGGCGACCTAAGTTTTTTCAATGCGGACGAAGTCCGCAGGAATTTTAGCCACAAAGAACGCAAAGAGCGCAAAGAAATGAAAGACGGTAACGTAGCGAGCGGAATTACGCAGTTCGCCGTAAGGCGAACCGAAACGCCGGAATAATGATACCGTATTGATTTCGCCAATGGATGAAAGGCGGTAACGTAGCGAGTGAAACGAGCGTAGTTACGCTTTAAAGCGGGAGGAAACTCCCGCTTTTTTTTTATCCAAACCGCTACGTTGAGTCCGGCTCGCGGCAGTCCCCTGCCGCTTGTCAGTCCCGCTGACCCCCTCCGATGCAGCCGAAAACCTTTCTGGGTCGCGGACGAAGTCCGCTAAAGAAGTTAAGCCGCAAAGAACGCAAAGAGCGCAAAGAATTTTTAAAACTTCGCGGACATCCTCCGCGGCTCCGCATCTCCGCGTGAGATTTCTTTTGCGGCAGAGGACTGCCGCGTGCCGGCTCACCCGTGTGCGTGCGCAGGACAATTGTTTTGT
>CACXSS010000217.1 GCA_902770245.1 uncultured Planctomycetota bacterium
CTGCAAACGTTCGCGCTGAGGCGGAACATTGACGGCAGGAGCTGGAACAGAACACGCCCTCCGTCGATACGATGACCGAAAGCGATCTGATTGACGCGCTGTATTATTATGAAAAGGCCGGGCAAAAGGCGGAACAATTGAAGCTGCTTGAGCAATGCGTCAACGCCTTCCCCAACTTTCTGCAATTCCGCGCCATGCTGGCTTTGGAACGCTCCAAAGACGACCCGGACAGCGCCGCCGCGGAGCTGGAAGACTGCATCTCCCAGGCGCCGGAACTGTACCAGCTTGACGAGAACAATTTCCTGTTACAGTATTACATGGATTCCGGAGACGTCGAAAAGATTCACGCCTTCCTCGACCTGAAAGACGGACGAATTCAACAGCTAACTTCTCTAACGCAAAAGAAACTCGACGCAAACGACGACCTGAGCGCTGAAGAATTGCCGCATGATATTAAGGAGTTTCTTGTAGATGCCTTTAAGAAAAAATACGGCATTGTCAATCGCGCGTATTTCGTCAGACGCCTTTTGAACGACAAAACGGCAATCGGGCAGAGCTTTATCGTTCTCGACAGCGACCATTCATTTTTCTTTACGATTAGTTCCATGAACGACGCCGTCCGAGAGCTTTCAGAAGCGTTCGCCGAAACGCCGTACATTATCATCACATGTAAAACGAAATTTTGCGACGAACATCTGGAAACGATTCCCGGCGCCAAGTTCTATTCGAAGAAGTGAAAGAAGTTTTTTGGAGAATTTTCGAGTAAATCTACGAAGCCCCTCTTGACAACCTATACCCGTATGGGTATAATACAGGCATGAAAAGTCGAGAGGGAAACTGAACGTTCTCTTTCGATTGTAAACGTCAACCTCTTTCCACTGGGAGGAAAACTATGCATAAATGTATCGATTCCGACAAACTGCACGTACGAATCAACAAGGCAATCGGACAGCTCAACGCGATTCAAAAGATGATTGACGAAAACGTTCCCTGCGAGCAGATTCTCGTTCAGATCAACGCCGTCAAGGGCGCAATGCACCGCATTGGGTTGATTATCCTGCAAGGGCACCTGTCGCACTGCGTCCGGGAAGGCATCGAAGCCGGCGACGCGGAAGAAACTATCGCCAACTTTTCCGAAGCCCTGGAGCGGTTCTCGCGCTTGTCGTAAGAAGCGCTTAGTACTATGCACTATGCACTATGCACTATGCACTAAATACCCATACCAGTATAAGTACAAACTAACCACCAACACCATGCTTCACGAATTAGCTGAATTTTGCGAGTCCTTTAAAATGACAGTCGTTTCCGGCTGCTTTCTGCTTGTCAGTCTGGTTATGATGGCGTACGGCGTCAAGACGGTTTACGATCCCGCGCTGCTGACAACGCTCATTTCCGGATTTCCGCTGGCATACGAGGCGTTCGAGACGCTATTTGAAAAGCGGCGCCTGTCGTCTGAACTGCTTGTTACAATCGCGATGGCTGCCTGCGTCGCGCTAGGCGAGTTCTTTGCCGCCGGCGAAGTTGCCTTTATTATGATACTCGGCGAGACGCTGGAAGAGATGACGATTAATCGCGCTCGCAAGGGCTTACAGAAGCTCGTCGCGCTGGCTCCGGTTCAGGGTCGGCGGGTCGTCGACGGTCAGGAAGAGACGATTCCGGCGGAGGAGATTCAAATCGGAGACGTCCTTCGCGTTCTGCCGGGCGAAACGATCCCCGTCGACAGCGTGATTCTTTCCGGTGAGACGACTGTTGACCAGTCCGCCATGACGGGGGAATCGCTGCCGGTGGAAAAGACAGCGGGCGACGCGCTTGTCAGCGGGGTGATTAACCTCAACGGAGCGATCGAGATTCGGGCGGAAAAGGTCGTCCGCGATTCCGCGCTCAATAAGCTCATCAACCTCGTAGAACAGGCGGAAAAGAGCAAGGCGCCCACTCAAAAAATCGTCGACGTCTGGGCGCAGTGGCTCGTTCCGATCGCCGTTGCGCTGGCGGCTGCCACGTTCCTTGTAACAGGGCTGGCGACTTCTCATCCGTGGACAGAGGCGCTGCGGCGCGGGATAACGATTCTGGTTGTCTTCTGTCCGTGCGCTTTGGCGCTGGCAACGCCTACGGCGATTATGGCGGCTATCGGTCAGGCGACGCGTCACGGAATCCTCATTAAAAACGGCGAAGCTCTGGAAAAGATGGGGAAGGTCGACGCCGTCGCGTTCGATAAAACCGGGACGCTGACCTACGGCGCGCTGCGCGTCAGCGACGTTGTAACGCTGGACGGGAGCTTGACCCGCGAGGACGTTTTGTCAATGGCAGCGTCGGCGGAACAGCGCTCTGAACACCCGCTGGGAAAGGCGATTGTCAAACAGGCGAAAGAGGAGAATCTTGCTCTGTTCGACCCGGAACAGTTCACGATGCAGTCTGGAAAGGGGATTCAAGCCAACATCCGAGGACGCAGCGTTCTTTGCGGGTCTGAAAAATGGATTGCAGAAAATGGCGTTAATCTGTTACAGTCTGACCGGGACGCGTTACAAGCTCTGCGGTCGACGGGCAGCGCTGTCATTTTAACGGCGGCGGACGGGAAGCTCGTTGGGCTGATTGCTCTATCCGACACGCCCCGGGAAGGCGTCGGCAGCATGGTCGAACAGCTCGAATCGCTCAACGTCGATACGGTTCTGCTGACCGGCGACAACCGTCAAACGGCAGAGTATTTCGCCCATCAGAACGGCTTGACGCGCTTTGAGGCGGAACTTCTGCCCGGCGAAAAGGCGAAGGCAATCCAGACGCTGCAAGCAGAAGGGCGCAGCGTTTGCATGATCGGCGACGGGGTCAACGACGCGCCGGCGCTGAAAACCGCCGATATCGGCGTCGCGATGGGCGAGGTCGGCAGCGACGTAGCCGTCGAGGCAGCGGACATTGTCCTCATGACAGAAGACCTGGGTCGAATCGGCTACTTGAAGAAACTGTCCAACGCGGTAATTCAGTCGATTACCGTCAACATCTCCCTGGCGATGGGAATCAACTTCGTCGCGATTATCCTGTCGATGCTGGGAATCATGGGACCCATCAGCGGCGCGCTGGTTCACAACGCCGGCTCGGTCTTGGTCATTCTCAACGCGGCTTTGCTGTACGACCGGAAATTCAATTAGTAATTTGTGATTAGTAATGAGTAATTACGCTTCGCGCTCCCCGATGGATATTGACAAGCCGTGATGCGTAAGCCCTCATAAAAATATAATCACGTATTTTGCCGTAAGGCGAACCGATCTTTGCCCTGTTTTGGCGCTGCGCCGAAGCCGAAAACCTTTCTGGATCGCGGGCGACAGCTCGCCATATTCTTCCTAAATTCTCATATAGAATAATCCGAAAAATCGTAAAATTTCACCAAAATTTACTCCAAACCTATTGATTAATGTCTAAAAAAATATAAAATACAATGAATTATGAGAGTTTATACATCTCTCGATCTAAAAATTCATACATTGTCAACTAACCATACGCCGCGACCTGCTGACGTTATCCATTAACTTTTATACCCAATCCGCTTGCCATGTTCATCAACAGCCTTTTCGGACGCAAAAGCTCTGATTCCTCTGCCAACTCCACCTCTTCCAAGGGCGTTAAGCTCAATAAGAAGAACCATCAGCCGCGGCGCATGATGCTGGAACCGCTGGAATCCCGCGACCTGCTCACCGTAACAACCGGCGCAATTGACGATGTAGAATACTCCCAGATTCGAGCGCAGTATCCGGAATTCAACCTTCCGGAACTGCAGGCGGACTTAAACGTCATGACGATAACGCCCGACGACGGCGCCTTGTCGCTTGCCGACCTCAAATCCGCCATTGCCGACGCCGGAACGACAACGCAGCCCGACCTGATTCTCGTCCGCACGACAGCAAGCGCTAACAGCGTTACGTACGCCAGTAATGCAGACGAAATATCGATAAATATCGACGCGACACAGTACGGATCCGTAACCATTATCGGCTGGGGGGAGGAAAACTTCACGCTCAACGCCAATCAGCAATGTCGCGTTATGACCGTTTCTGGAAACAAAACCATCGTCAACTTAGGCGGGCTGACAATTTTAAACGGAAATTCCGGGAATAGCTCATCAAATCGAAGATACGGCGGCGGAATTTATAATTCATCTGGAACCCTCACCATGACCAACAGTACGATTTCGGGAAATACCGCTTCATACTACGGCGGCGGAATTTACAATTCTGGTACAACCACCATAACCAGCAGTACGATTTCGGGAAATACCGCTTCTAACTCCGGAGGTGGAATTGACAATTATCGTGATAATTATGGAACCGCAACCCTCGCAATAACCAACAGTACGATTTCGGGAAATACCGCTTCCTCCGGCGGCGGAATTTACAATGATTTTGGAACCCTGACTGTAACCAACAGTATTGTTAGCAGAAATTATGGCGGCAATGTTGATGGTAATCTTTCATCAAATAGTTCCAATAATCTGATTGGCGGTTACTATCCGGTTTTTGTTAATCCCCCCCAATTTGGTTCTGAAGGCAAACTGACTAACGCTGATTCAATGGACTTGCATTTGCGAAGCGATTCTATCGCAATTGACCAAGGAGACAATTCGGCGATTAACGATATTGAAACCGATATTGAAGGCAATGTTCGCATTTACGGAGAATCCGTCGATATTGGCGCTTACGAATACCAAGGCGACAGAAACGACGAACCGATTCCCTACTCAACTGTAGTTAATACGCTCAATGACAGTTTTGATCTATATGATGACGAATGGTCATTACGAGAAGCAATCTATTACGCCCCGGAATACGTTACAATTACCTTCGCTGACGATCTGAGGGGAACAATCGTTTTGTCGTTAGGTCAATTGGAAATTGAAGCTGCGCTTGCAATAGACGGCGATAATCGTATTGTCATTGATGGAAATCAAAAGAACCGTATTTTCTATGTTTCAGCGGGAACAGAAGAATCTCCTGTAGTTCTCAACGGCTTGTCGATTCAAAATGGAAAGGCAACTTACGGCGGCGGAATTTACAATTCTGGTACAACCACCATAACCAATAGTACGATTTCGGGAAATTACTCTGGTTTCTCCGGCGGCGGCGGAATTTACAATAAGGGAACCCTGACTGTAACTAACAGCACGATTTTAGGAAATTCAGCTAGGGACTACGGAGGTGGAATTGACAATTCTGGTACAACCACCATAACCAATAGTACGATTTCGGGAAATACAGCATCAATCGGCGGCGGGATTTACACTTCTGGAACCCTGACTGTAACCAACAGTATTGTTAGCAGAAATTATGGCGGTAATATTGATGGCAGTCTTTCTTCAAATAGTTCCAATAATCTGATTGGCGGATACTATTCAGATTTTATCAATCCCCCTCAATTTAAATCTAGAGGCAAACTGATTAACGCCGATACATTGGATCTGCATTTACGAAGCGATTCTATAGCAATAGATAAGGGAGACAATACCGCTGTTGAGAATCTTGAAACTGATATTGAAGGCAATACACGTATTTACGGAGAAACTGTTGATATTGGAGCATACGAATATCAAGGGGACAGAAACGATGAACCGATTCCCTATTCAACGGTAGTCAACACGCTCAATGACAGTTTTGATCTCAATGACGACGAATGGTCTTTACGCGAGGCTATTTATTACGCTACAGAATACGTAACGATTACCTTCTCAGACGAATTGGAAGGAACAATTGTATTATCGCTGGGTGAATTGGATATAGAAGCGCCGCTTGCTATTGACGGCGATAATCGGATTACTATTGACGGTAATAATAATAGCCGTGTTTTTTGCATCTCATGCGGGACAGAAGAATCTCCTCTCGTTCTCAAAGGTTTGAGAATTCAAAACGGTCATTCTTGGTCTGGCGGCATCGACTCTGGGGGCGG
>CACXSS010000218.1 GCA_902770245.1 uncultured Planctomycetota bacterium
GAACTAAGGAATTAATAATTGCTTATAAAAGTTATAACTTTTAAAAAGCATTTATTATACTTATTTCATAAATGACCAAATATTACTTATTAACCTTATTTGGATAAAAATGTTAGCTATATTTGGGATATAAAGCAGTTAGCTGATCAATGGTCTTATCAGCATTCTAGTTGATAAGAAATTAAGGGAAAAAGTACTTCTATTCTATGAGAGTACTTATTCCCTTAATAATGTTAGGAGAATTACATGTTTACACACGTTATTTTAATCCCTACGTTTTCTTGTAATTGTCGTTGCCCATATTGTTATGAGGAACACACTGCAGTCAATATGACAGATGAGATTGTAGAAGCGGTAAAACTTTTTTTGAATAATCAGAAAAAAAATGGTTCAAAAAGATTGCAATTAGAATTTTTTGGCGGCGAGCCAACTTTGAAAATGAATACAGTTTTCAATCTCAGTCAATACGCAAAAAAACTGTTTTCTGATCCAGGAGACAAGTTTTTAGGTTCTATGACGACGAACGGCACGCTCTTGGATTTTGACACATTTAAACAACTAAATGAATTAGGCGTTCGTTCATTCCAGATTACTTTTGACGGACCAAAACACATTCACGACAAAACAAGAGTTTTTGCCAATGGCAGCGGTTCATACGATATTATTTGGAATAACTTGGAATTAATCCGTCAGTCTGATTTATCATTCCATATTTATCTTCGGATTCATACTTCGCCTGAAAATATGGCTGAAATTAAACATTTTTCACAAAATGAGCTTTCCTCCTATCGTTCGGATACAAGGTTTAAGATTCATTATCATCCTATTAGGGCGCTTGGTGGGAAAAATGATCGCGAATTAAAACTGTTCGCGACGTATGAAGATGCTGATAACGCAGTTGCTAATATTGTATCAGAAAAAAAAGAATTTGAACGCCCCAATATATGTTATGCCAGTCGTCCAACATCCGTTATTATTCTTCCGAATGGGGATTTATCTAAATGCACTGTAGAATTAGAGAAGAGTGTAGTTGGGAAGTTGTTGCAAGATGGAACCGTTCAAATGGATAACAATCTGTTCTCTGCTTGGTGTATTGGATCTTTGTATCCTGAAGAACACATTGAATGTCCAAGAAAATTCTTAAAAACTTTAAAAAGGAAAATGGAACAGGGGCAGGTTAAAGAATGAATACGATGAATCTGATTATATAGTAGCCTTCGAGAGCGTTTCAAAGATGTTTTTATGTGTTGGAACGAGGAATTTAAGCTAGCGAATTGATTAAATTCCTCGTTCTGTATTTAATTATAGATTATTGGTAATTATTGGCATGCCGTCCGATTTTCTTAAATGGAATTGGAACGAATCCGGCTTTCAGGGCAGGGGAGTTGGGTTGAAGCTGGAAGTCCGCCTGTTCCGGATGTTCCGGGTTGACGAACAGCGGGTCTTCGCCTTCATATTGATCTGGCTTCTCTTTGTCGGCGCTGAGCGTCCAAACGGTGTTGTTTTCCATCTTGAGGAACGGCAGCGCTTCCCTCTGAATGGATACGTTCCAGAATCCCGCCGGCTTGTCCCAAACGCCTTTGTAACAGATGTTGCGGGAAACCTCGTTGCCTTTCGGGGCGCCGGGGTCGTCGTCAATCATTTTTGCCAGTTCCGGGAACTGCTCGCTGTACGGCGGTTTGTCGATAGCGATTCCGAGAACGGTTCCTTTCTCTTTGAATTCTTTTGTCCAATCGTCCGTCCAATATTTAGCCCAGCCGATGCCGCGGGCGTCTATATGGAGAGAGGGCAGACAGTCAATAAAGACGTTGTTGACGATGGCGTTGTCGCGTCCGCCGCCGATCATGGCAGCTCTGGTAACGCGCTGGAAAATGTTGCCCTCGATTCGGCAGGACGAGAACATGTCGTCCAGATAAATGCCGACGCAGCCCTTGTTTTCAAAGCCCTGAACGTCGTGCATGTAGTTGTAACGGAAGACGTTTCCGCGCATCGTCCAGTTTCGACCGCAGTAGACGGCGCCGGCGTCGTTGGATTCCCAGCAAACTCGGGCGATCTCGTTGTATTCCATGACAATGTAGTTGCCGGAAAAGAGAATGCCGTTATGCGGGGCGTCGGTAATGAGGTTGTTCCGGGCGGTAATTCCAACGCCGTGTAGACTCAATCCGGGATTGTAAACTCGCTGAATGCGGGCGAAGTGGTGCGTGTAACAGTTCTGAACCGTCCAGTTTGATTTCGCAAGCGTGTTTCTGTCGCCGGCGTAGACGGCAATTCCTGCGGATCCCATGCCGTAGACTTCGCAGTTGTCGATGACGCTGTCGCCTCCGCCGTTGCAGAAAAAGCCCGCGTCGCCGCCGTTGCGAATCAACAGGTTTTTCAACGCAATGTTTTTGCAGTTTCGAACGCTAACGGCAACCTGACGGCAGCCTTCGATTGTAACGGACTCAAACGTTACGTACTTTGCGTCCTGCAATTGCAAAGCCGTCGTTCCGCCGGTAAGAATCGCTTCGCCGGCGTTGAGCTGTTCGACATTGTCGACCGGCGCATAGAAGTATACGATTCCCGCTTCCCTGTCGATGTAATACTCTCCTGGCTGGTCGAGTTCCGACAGCAGATTGAACCCGTAGAACCATTGACCCTTTCGATATCCGAGAGAATGCTGCGGGTCTTTGAGTTCGACGAACTTCTTATCGGGATCAAGCTTGTCGATTCGCTGTTTGCTTTCGCTCCAGTCGTAACACCAGTATCCGGACAGCCACGGATCTTTTTCGTTTTTCCAGTTTGAAACGCGATCGTCTTCATAGAAGAACGCGCCGCGGGTAGACGCCTTTGTTCCGCGGTCGTCTTTGTCAAGAATGGCGACGTCGGCGATTTTGATAAACCCTTTGTTCGGGTATCGGGACAAAGTCATCGGTTTGTCGTCGAAAAACAGTTCCGCGCCGCCGCGATCGGGCGATCCGAAATCTGTTACGCCAGCCGCCTTCGCGTCTGTCTGATAAACTTTTCCTCGAGCGGATTCCGGCAGAACGTTCAAAACGGATTCGTCCGTTACCGCTTTCCAGCCGGTCAGAACGACGCCGGAGAGAAACCGGACTTTGCCGTCGGCGCGAAAGACGGTTCTGGACTGTTCCGTTCCGGAATCGTTACTGTCGAGAACCAGCGGACGGGGAAGATAGTAGTCCCCTTGAGGAATTGTAACAACGACGTCTCCGTCGGCGCCAGCCTGACGAGCGGCGCGGGCGTCGTCCCGGAGTTTTTCAAGCGTCTGAACGTCGCCGACAAATTCGTGGGCGTAAGCGCTGAGAGATGAAACAGCAATCAGTAATGCGGGAAAAATGCTTTTGTATGTCATGGCGTGGCAAAGGAGGGTTAAAGTGAACGCGGTTGACGAATTATTATACTACAGAATATTTCTGGCTTTGAGTTCTTCTTCCGCCTGGGCGGCGTTGATAAACTGAACAGCGTCAAATCCGGCGGCTTTCGCGCCTGCGATGTTCGGCGCCAAGTCGTCAAAAAACAGGATTTCCGACGGCTTTACGCCTGCGGCTTGAGCGGCGGCAAGGTAAATCTGTCTGCCCGGTTTTGCCAAGTGAAGTTCGTGACTTCCTATCAAAACGTTAAACTGGCTGAACAGTTCCGGGAACGTCGACTGAACGTATTCCCAATGCGGCGGACTGGTATTGGATAAAACGCCTAAAGGAAAGCCTTTTTCTTTTAGCTTTTTAACCAGCTGAAACGTATCCTCTTTGAGAGTGAAAATTTCGTTGTACGCTTTTTTAAGGGCGTCAAACGACATGGACAGATGAAAAATCGAATTGATATTATCAAAAAAATCTTCGGGCGAAACAGCTCCCAGCTCAAAGTCGTTCCATAAATCAATGTAATTTGTATACAGATCTTCAATGACCGTTTGCCCGTCGATGCCAGTTTGAGCGGTAATCGCGTTGGCGGTATTGCTAAAATCAAAATTGAGCAATACGCCGCCCATGTCGAAGTAGATGAATTTGATCATTGATGTAGTTGTGAGTTGCGAGAGAATGGAAGGCGGTAATGGAGTGAGCGATAGCGAACGGAATTACGCATTCGCCGTCAGGCGAACCTAACGACGAGAGTAACTTTTTGGTTCGCCTTCGACGAACTGCGTAACTACATTTTTCCGGGGGCTTACGCACCCCGGCTCGCCAAGTCGCTTCGTTACCGCCTTTCATCCATTTTTTATCGCTGATAAATCGGCAGCAGCCCTTTTTCCAGCTGTAAAATCGTGAGGTTGATTGCTGACGTCATGACAGGACCGTTATACCCTTGAGTCCAGGAACCGTTTGGCTGCATCTCGGAAATAATCCGTTTTGAAATCTGACTGCGATACGTTTCCCATTCATCCCCGCCCTCTCGATATTTGACCTGAGCGTAGTAATAATGAGCGTAATGCCAGTACCCCATTCCGGAGTTGGAAATGTTGTCGAGATTCTTCTTGCAGTAATCCAGCTGACGTGGAACGCAGGAATCGTCGTACTCGCCGGCGTTGAGCAGACAGGAAACCGCCGCAGCTGTGATTGCCGGTCGTCCGCCGCCTCCGCTTTTGAGCGAATAAATGACGCCGCCGTCTTCGTTGGTGCAACGATGAATATAGGTAACCGCCTTGTCGATGATTTCTTTGGGTACGGGAATGCCGGCGTTTCGACATCCGCGCAAGCCCTGAACCTGAGTAATGGTCGTTGACCCCTCGTCGAAGTCGTTTCCTTCTTTGGCGGAAACGTACCCCCAGCCGCCGTTGGACGTCTGCGCCTGCCCGCTGAAAACGACGGCTCTGGTTAAGACGTCAATCAGGGTAGCGCGGCGATCGGCGTCTTCTTCCTCTCCCAACGCCTGAGACAAAAACAGCATGGCGAAACCGTGCCCGTAAATGTATCGGTCGTCTTGCTGAGAACCAATCAAGCCGTTGGGCTGGCTTTGAGCGGTAAGATAGTCAATCGCTCGCCGAATGTTAGCAGAGTATTTGCCTTGAGTGGCGGTTGAGCCTTCGCAGCTGAGCGCAATTCCCGCCATGCCCGTCATGGCGGCAGGATATCGACCGTTTGGTCCGACCCAGCGACCGGATCGGGTTTGCTGACTAACCAGCCATTCCAGCCCTTTGTTAATCGCGCGCTGCTCTTCAGGGGTGAGCGTTGATTTTGTTGCATTTGACTTGGAAGGTTCGTCGCCAAAGCAAACGTTTAAACAAATACAAGGAACTAACGTCAGTATAATGATTTGTATGTAATGTTTCATAATAGACTATTTTAACAAAAAATTAAAATAATATCAACGGGGGGGAAGGATTTTAAATAATCTGGACAAAAATATGATAAGTTTGTATAATATGAACTAGAATAAGATAAAATAATTCCAATACCAGATTTTAAATGGATTTATCTTCATTTCAGACGTTGTCGTATCGAATCGGTCTGCTTGTTTTGGCAGGCGGATTGGGAGCGGTGTGTCGATACGGGCTTTCATCCTGGCTCAACAGCTGCGACTGGTGTGGCAAGCCATGGGGAATTCTCGCTTGCAATCTGACGGGCTGTTTTTTAATCGGAGCGCTGAGCGTCGTTCTGACTCGGCATTGTTCAGCGGAAACTCAGTTAGTTGTTATAACAGGCTTTTTAGGCGCATTTACAACGTTTTCCACATACGCTTTGGATACAGTCGTTTTGATTGAGCAGACGCGATACGCCGTCGCTTTTACGAATTTACTGCTGCATAACGTTTTGGGAATCGCGATGGCTTTTGTCGGTTTGGCGCTGGGACGGTTTCTTATCAGGGGTTAATCAATGAACGTTTTTACGAA
>CACXSS010000219.1 GCA_902770245.1 uncultured Planctomycetota bacterium
ATCTGGGGGCTACGATTTTTGAATTATTTTTATTTCCCACGTCTAAAGACGTGGGGATAGGAACATACAAATCTGGACGTTACTAAAAGGTCTTAAGACCCTTTCCTTTTTTCGTGTAACCCAAAATTGCGCGCACCCGGGAGCGGCGCCTCGCCGCCTCTCTCCTTCACAAAATATTTTCCTTCGATATAATATAGTATAAAGATTTAAGTGAGAGGCAAGAAATTGTTCGCCTGTCGGCGAATGCGTAATTCCGCTCCCGTTGGTTCCGTGGGTTAAAACCCACGGCTATTAATATTGAACCGCTACGCGGTTCTAGCGGAAGATTATTTTTATTGCCATTACCGCCTTTCATCCACTTACCTTCACCACAAACCCAATATTACCCATGACAGTTCGCACTCGATTCGCTCCCAGCCCGACTGGTTATCTTCATATTGGCGGCGTCCGCACCGCTTTGTTCAACTGGCTGTTCGCCAAACACAACGGCGGTCAGTTTATTCTCCGTATTGACGACACCGACCAGCAGCGCAACGTCGAAGAGGCTCTGGAACCGATTCTTCACGGCTTGAAATGGCTGGGAATCACCTGGGACGAAGGTCCCGGCGTTGGCGGTCCGCACGCGCCGTACTATCAGTCGCAGCGATACGACAAGTATCAGGCGGTTGTCGACGAGCTTATCGCCAAAGGGTTTGCGTATCGAGATTACGCCAAGCCGGAAGAGCTTCAGGCGCAGCGCGACGAAGCCCAGAAGAAGAAAGAGACGTTTGTCTATAATCGTCAATGGATGGCGGACACGCCGGAAAAGGAAGCGCAGTTCAAGGCGGAAGGACGTCAGGGCGTCGTTCGTCTCAAGACGCCGCTGGAAGGAAAGCTGGAACTGGACGACCTGATTCGCGGACACGTCGAATTTGACTGGGCGCAGGAGCAGGATCACGTCATTCAGCGCGCCGACGGCTCGTTCATTTACCATCTGGCGAACATCGTCGACGACCACGATTTTGAAATCACCCACGTTATCCGGGCGGAAGAGCACCTGTCCAACACGCCGCGTCAGGTTTTCATGATTGACGCCCTGGGCTGGGAACGTCCGCAATACGCTCACCTGCCCTTTGTCGCCGAGCCGGGCAGCAAGACGAAACTCTCCAAGCGAAAGCTCGACAAGTACATGAAAAACAAGGACTTCTCCGGGCTGGTCAATCACGGTTTGGAACTGGCGAAGAAGATGGGACTGGAAGTTTCCGCTGATACGTTCAACCCGGTTATTACCGACTTCTTCGAACAGCAGGGATACCTGCCCGAAGCGATTGTCAACTACCTGGCTCTGCTGGGCTGGTCTTTGGACGACCATACGGAAGACTTTACTCCGGAAGAACTTATCGCAAACTTCACGCTGGAACGAGTTGTTAAGGGAGCGGCGAGTTTCGATTGCGCCAAGCTGCTCTCGTTTGAACATCGATACATGGACAGACAATCCGTCGAACGCAAGACGGAACTGTGCCTGCCGTTTGCCGTCAAGGCGGGCTGGGTTGCCAACGACGACGCAGGCAAGGCGAAAGTCGCCAAAGTCGTAGCCGGCGCCAGCGAACGAATCAAAATGGCGGCGGACATCCTCAACTTTGAAGAGTTCTTCCTGGCGGATGACGCCCTGCCGTACGTTCAGAAAGACGTCGACAAACGTCTGAAAAAAGAGGGCGCTCAGGCTCTGCTGAAAAAGTTCACTGATGAAGTTCTCGCCCCGGCGGAAGTCTGGGAAGCCGTGCCGCTGGAAGAGGCGATGAAAGTCTGGCTGGAAACCAACGGAATCGGAATCGGCGAAATCATTCACGCCCTGCGCGTTGCCACGACCGGCAAGAGCGTCGGAATCGGCATGTTCGAAGCTCTGGAAATCCTCGGCAAAGAATCGACTCTCGCCCGAATCGAAAAAGCCCTGACGCTGTAAACGATTTTCATCGAAACCGCAAAACTATAAAAGACGAGCAAGTTGTTCAATCAGTTTGCTCGTCTTTTTCTGCTTTTTCTCTGTCTATTTGTCTGTTTTTCTGTCTATTTCTCGTCAAAAATGCTCTATTTTTTACTCATTTTTAAAAATTTCTTGATATATATTATAGCAAATTCTCTTTTCATGTTATAATATAGATAACGTGTAAGTTTGTTTTATAATGATGGACACAGCTTCAGCTGTAATAACCTTTTATAAATATCATCATGAAAACCACTCGAGATTTTTTGGCAAACCAAACGATTTGGAGCATCGCTATCGCAATCGCAGCGTTTGGATTTTTCGCGTCGACCGCTCAGGCAGACCCGGTTTTGCGCGGATACTGGACGTTTGACAGCGACACCGTCGACAGCGGCGTTATTACGGAATCCTCCGGTTATAAACCGGCAGGAACGCACGATGGACAGCTTGTCGGAAGCGGCATTTCGTTTAATCCCGTTGCTTCAGAACCCGGTAATCATTTGTCATCTGGAAATTTCGTCTCGTTTACAGGCGATTCATACGCGATTATTCTAAACACGTCTCAGAATGTTTCAGCTGCAAGCCCCGATGGATATCAGAATACGTATGACCCGACAGGGGCTGATTTTACGCTATCCGCCTGGGTTAAAGGTTTGCCAGACGGCAACTGGGAACCGTTCGTTGCCAAAAACGGCGAAGGCGGATATGGTTGGCAGCTTCGACGACGCGAAACCGGCAACACGCCCACGTTTACGTATAGAATTTCCGGCGGCGACGACGATCCAGCCGTCAACATTCCCGGCGTTAACGCCGCTTTAGACGATGGCAATTGGCACCATCTTGTTGGCGTTTACGGCGGAACGTATCGCGAACTGTACATGGACGGTCAGCTTGTAACGCGCATTGTCGACACCAGAACGTCTGCCGGCGGACAGGGCGAACCGTTAGTTTTTAGCGGTCGATACACAGGCGGAGCTTATACCGGTTTTGCCAACATTTCGCTTGACGACGTCGCTTATTACGACGGCGCGCTGCGTAACAATCAGATTGCGTATCTTAACAATGGCGGAAACCCCAAAACGCTGGAAGCGGTGAAAGCAGAAACCATTAACATTGACATGACCTCTGAGAAAGGCGACAAGGCGACAGTACTCACCCGTTCCGGTTTAACCGCTCATTCTTGGCTTAACGGCGAGGCGATTTTCTATGGCGGTCCCGGATACTTCCAAACCAATCTTCCCGTTGGGTCAGCGGGATTTAACGGGTCGTTTACCGCGTCCGCCTGGATTTACATGAACGACGTTTCTGGCGATCAGGCGATTTTGGGCAACTCTACTCAGGCAAACGATCAAGGTTTGCATTTAATGGTTCGAAGTGGTCAGCCTCACTTGGGTTTCTATGGCAACGACTTGCGCGCCAGCCAAACTCTGGATGCAAACAAGTGGTATTATTTGACTTTCCAATACGACGCGGAAAACAAAACCCAGTCGATTTTCCTTAACGGCGAACAAATTGCAACTCAAACTGTCTCGAAAGGTTTTACCGGAGGAAAAACGCTGGATATCGGTAAAACTTTTGATTCTTCACCCTCGTACTTCAATGGAAGGATGAGAGGAATTTCCATTACAGACGGCATTTTGACCCAGTCAGAAATTCAAGATATGATGAACGCTGACCGCAGAACGACGCGCGTTGAGAATTTTTCAATGGGCAAAAATACCGACGAATGGTACTCCGGCGGCGGATCAACTTTTGGCGTTCTTTATTCATACGAAGGGAAAAACAGCCTACATACCTATTATGGATCCAGCCAGGACGGGACGGCGGCTAATGTTTATGGTCAAGGAAACAGCGATGCCAATACAACAGTTCTGTGGGGACCTCAATTTACGGTTGCTGATAATCTGCCAGACGACGCTGTAATTACGTATGCCGTAGCCGGATCTCCAAATGCATTAACTCTCGATAGCCGCAGTTCCGGAGGAGCGGGCGTTGCTCTGTGGGATTTGACAACAGGCGATTTCGTCCGAGATTCCAGCGGAGCCATTATTTCCGGACATGGAAACGGTACGGCAACATGGCTTGAAAATTCATTTTCTCTCAAAGGGTTAGAAGGACACAACTTGATGCTTGTCGCTGCCGATCGACACGCCAGCTCTTGGGGTTGGATTGCTGTTACAGACATAACTGCAGACATAACGCAGGTTAGCCCAATTGCCAATGCGGCGCAGCATCATCTGGTTCTCAACGATTTCAACTTCGACAACGCCGGCGATTTCAACGGCTTGTACGAAATCGACAGCTCAGGGAATAAACTCGATACAGTTTCCAATTTTCAAAACGGATATTTAGGCGCTAATACGAGAATTAATTATTACGTTGATGAATCCGGTTTAGCGGCGGGAAAAGGATTCCTCAGTTCTTCGGATTCCAGTGGCAGCGAGACAGCTACCGGTCGTTTGCGTTCGGATCCGTTCCTTGTTCAAGGAGACATTTTAGAATTTCTCATCTCCGGCGGAAGCGCTGATTTGCATTTCGATTTAATTGACGCTGATTCAGGGGACGTTTACTTCACCACAACTGGCGAGAACTACAACGGATTCCGCTATGATTTTTGGAACTTGAAAGACATTCAAGACAAGTCTGTTTATATTCAGGTAACAGATGCCAAAACCGCCAGCTGGGCGCACCTGGAACTCGACCAGATTCGTCAGATTAAATTTGCCCCGACGAAAGCTGAAGTTAAGGCGTCGGCAAACGTTGCAAAATCAGCGAATTTGGAGTACGATCCAGAATTGCCCGGCTTGAATGCAGAATCCTACGATTTAACCGATACCGGCATTTCTTCTCTTGACGATTTGGCTGCCTATATCAACGGCGCTGAACCGACAAATCAGTACTATCGTCAGAGTCTCGGAGGATTTAGCGCTGGCAAAGGCGTTGGCGTTGACGTTTTCTCAACGCTTAACGTTGATTCCTCTGGACAGTACACGCTGGCAATCTCCAACGACGAAGCGTACAGACTCATGCTCAACGGTGAAACGTTCTTTGAATCTGAAGGATCAGACGGCCTGGAATTCATTCCGCTAACATTGAGCGAAATTGGTCAGTACGCCTTGGAAATGCTCTACCTGGACAATTCCGGCAAAGGCGTTTCCCTTTATATGGCAGAGGGAGCGTTCGACAGCTGGAACAGCGAATTCTCGTTACTGACCGGGTTGACCGACGGCTACTTAAATTCGTTTGCCAGCTATTACGTTGAAGATCCATCGGTTCCTGAACCGTCCACGTGGGCGCTGCTCATTCTCGGCGCGGCTGGGTTGCTTTTCATCCGAAAAAAGAAGTAATCTCTTTGATTGCGATTATAAATAAACGCAGAAAGATAAACAAAAAAACCTCTTACGAAAATTCGCAAGAGGTTTTTTTATGGAGGATAGCGGGTTCGAACCGCTGACCTACTGGCTGCCAGCCAGTCGCTCTCCCAACTGAGCTAATCCCCCACTTGGAATGACTTTGACGTCTTGTTCAATCAAAGTGTTTATAGTATACGCAAAACAAATAAAATGTCAAGGGCGGGTAGGCTGTTTTTTTAAATTTTTTCTCGTTTCAAAAAAAAAGACTCTCAAATGGATATTTCCGGTCTTTTCAGAATAGAGAAAATAGAGTAGTATGGAAGAGTATAGGGCAATAGGCTGCAGGCAAAAAGCAGTAGCGCGAAGCGCTTCTGCTAGAACCGCGTAGCGGTTCAATATTAGTAGCCATGGGTTTTAACCCACGGTGGCAATAGGAATAGCCGCTAGCCATTAGCCAGAAGATGGAAGCTAAA
>CACXSS010000220.1 GCA_902770245.1 uncultured Planctomycetota bacterium
AAAACACAACAATTCATATTATTTGGTTGATTGTTCGCTATTTTACTGTAAACTCTTTACTCTGCGTCTGACCGTTTTTGTCCGTCCAGGTTGCGCGGTATTTGCCTTTGAATCCGCGGAATTGCAGCGTGACGGTTTCGGCGTCCGCCTTCTGGACGAAGTTCGTTTTCCATTCCTCGTTGATGAGTTTGTTCAAGGCGAAATACGATGGTTTGGGTTCCATGTTGCGGGTGAACAGCCCGGACGTTGTCGGTTCGCCCGGCGCGCCGCAATCGTCAACGACGTTCCACCACGTAATACCCATCATTTCCGGGACGCTGAACCAGAGCCGATACAAATTCCGGGCGACAATCGCCTGAATCGCTCTGCCGTTGGCGTCGTCGTTGGGCGCGGTAATCGTGATTTCACTCAGGTGAATCGGGCGACCCGTCGTCGCCAGAATCTTCATCGTGTTGAGAATCTTGGTCGGCGTTTGGATTTCCGCTCCGGCGGCAATGTCCAGCGTCTGCTGCGGTCTGAAGAGGTGCATTTGCGACCCGACGATGTCAATTTTCGCGCCGTGAGCGACGAGATCGTTAACCTGATCGGCGTAATTCTGGTTGTTCGCGTAGTCGTTGATATTGAGCTTGACGGAATCGGGGAAGACTTCCTGAGCGATTTTGAACGAATTGTACGTATAGTCGCCCGGCATGACGTGCCCGTATTTGCTCTTTGTTACTTTGTCGCCGGTTACGGCTTGCCCGTGATAGTCCGTCGCGCTTTCGTTGACCACGTCCCAGCTGTCGAGCGTTCCCTTGTAATGTTCGCCCAGCATGCGGATTCGATTCCAGTACAGCTCGTTCATCGTATCGAAATAATGCGGCGCCAGCTTATAGATTTCTACCGGCGACATCTTCTTGCGGGCTTCCGCCGTCTTGAAAAGAATCTCGCGCTCTTCCGGAAACTGTTTGGAAACGTAATCCCACAGCCACGTCGGACGCTGCCATTTCTGGTTCCCCCAGATAATCGTGTGCCCGTGAAGGCGAATTCCTTTTGACTTGCAGAACTCAACCACCTGATCCGATGCGGGTCGGCGCCAGTGCGGCTGACTTTTCGGGTCTTGGACGTTGTTCCAGAACTCTTCCGTGTCCCACTGTTCGGTTTTGAACCGGGGTTTGCCCGGCTCCATCTCAAAGCGCTGCCAGTAGAACGCAATCGTCGCGGAGTTGAACAGCGTCCCGTACAGAGCCTTGTACTTCTCGTTCCTTTGAGTCGTTCCGAGCTGATTGAAGTTGAAAATATGCGCTCCGAAAATGAACTCGTGCGAAATCTGTTCGACTTTGATTTCAGAACCCGGCTGAACGTCCGTCAGCTCGACGACGGCGTCCGACTTGCGGTACTTCTCGATTCGTTCGTCGATGGCTTTCTGAACGTCGTCGTTCCAAATCTTATAATAGGCGTCTGACATCACGCCCGGGTCCGGCTCCGCCGCCGGATCAGTCTGAGCAACCGCCGACGCGGAAATCATAGCGGCAATAACGGTAAGGGATAAAAGCAGTTTTTTCATGGTATGGTTTAGGGAAAAGGAAATAGGTATAGGCGAGCCGGGGTGCGTAAGCCCCCGGAAAAAACTCCATGTAAACTAGTTTATACTAATCAGAAACAAAATGCAACCCCCGTCCGTTGATTTTTAAAATTCTTTCCTGTATAATAAACTCTGTATTCCGACGTCAGCGTTTTCGTAGGCTGACGAATCGGATAGAGTTACGTTTACTTTACAGGAGATTTCTCATGAAACGATTTTTATTGACGGGCGTTTTGGCTGTCGCGGCGGCGATGTTTGCTGTCGGTTCCGCGCTGGCGGACGTTTGGTTTTACGGTGTAACCGACAAGAACCCGCTAGAATATCAGCCGGGCGAAACGATGACCTTTGATCTGCAAGTTCTCAAAGACGGGAAAGCGCTTGACGGCGTTGAAGTTTCGTGGACGCGAACCGGCGACGACGGCAAGACGGAAACCGGCAAGGCGACTTCGTCCGCTTCCGAACCGATTAAAGTCCAGACGTCTATTACCACGCCCGGTTTCGTCCGTCTGGTTGCCAACGCCAAGGTCGACGGTAAAAACGTCAGCTATAACGGCGGCGCAGGCGTTCTGCTTGACAAGATTGAAGGCGCGCCGGAACCGGAAGATTTTGACGCCTATTGGGCAAAGCAGAAAGAACGTCTGGCAGAAGTCCCGATCGAAGTTATCGAGAAGGTGGAAGTTCCCTCCGGGGTTGACGGCGTTGTCTGTTACGACATGAAAATCAAGTGTCTGGGGATGCCGGTTTCCGGCTATCTGGCTATGCCCAAAGACGCCAAAGAGAAATCGCTCAAGGCGGAAGTCCAGTTCAGAGGATACAGCGTCGTCGGCGCCAACAAGCCTAGCCATCAGGCGAGAGACAAAATCGCGTTCCAGATTAACGCTCACGGCATCCTCAACGGTCAGCCGCAGGAATACTACAACGAGCTTAACAGAACAACGCTCAAGCAGTACGCGTTCAACAAGCAGGAAAACGAGAACCCGGAAACTGCCTATTTCCATGGCATGGTTCTGCGGGTTATGCGCGCTTTGCAGTACGTTAAGACGCTCCCGGAATGGAACGGAACAGACCTTATCGTCAGCGGCGGAAGCCAAGGCGGATTCCAGTCCATTCTTGCCGCCGGGCTGGATCCCGATGTAACAGAGTGCTATCCGAATATTTCGTGGTGTTTGAACATGTCCGGGTCGGTTAAGAACGGACGTCTGCCTGGCTGGTTCCCGGAATGGACGCCCGCTCTGGACTACTTCGACCCAGTCTTCCACGCGAAGCGAATTCACTGCAAAGTCGTCTCCAACGTCGGATTGGGCGACTACACCTGCCCGCCGTCCGGACAGATGATATTCTTTAACAACCTCAAGTGCCCCAAAGAAATGACGTTCCGCCAGGGCTGCACCCACGGATACTGGATGCCCAACTGCCCGGCGTACACGATTAAGGGGGAAGAGTAGAAAATAAATGAAAGGCGGTAATGGAGCGACCAACGGGAGCGGAATTACGCATTCGCCGTCAGGCGAACGAAACGTTGGGGCAACCAAAAATCATTGATATTACCCCGTTAAAATCTCACGCGAAGTTCGCAAAGTTCGCGAAGTTTTAAAAATTAGGCGAGTCGGGGTGCGTAAGCCCCCGGGCGTGAGCGAAGCGAACGCAATTACGTATTCGCCGTCAGGCGAACAAAACGTTTGAAGTGTGCATACCCAAACGACGAAGCCGAAAACCTTCACGGATGGCGCCCGCCCTCGGGCGCCTTTGCCGGTAATTCTAGCCCTTGGACTGAAACAATTAGCCGCCTTGCAATTAATCATGACAGATACCCCAACTCAAACGACCGAACAGACAAAACAGTCCATTGGCAATTATATTGCGTTAGGATATTTGAATATTCTGATATTTTATTTGCTTTGCTATCCTTTTGTAAAAAAATTAGCGCAACAGCTTGGTTATGGATTTCTTGAAGATATTCATGACGAGACGCAAGATTTTAAATTTCTGCTAGGATTTTGCATTCTTTATGCCTTGTACTCCATAATAAACACGATATTCGATTTAATTGCAGCAAACTCGCCATCTAAAAAATCGTTTTGGAGTCTGTTTATCAATACATATATTCTTTTCCTGCTGCCTGTTATATTCTTGTTTAGCATATTGTATCTCAACATGGCATGGGGGCTTAGTTTTATCGACTATATTCGTCAACCATCATTCATATACATAGAATCCGTTTTTGTTAGTCTGTTTTTAATGCCAATTATATTGCTCGCATTATTAATGCCATCTTGGATTAATCCAAACAAATATCAGGAAAGAGTAATAGATGAATCCATAACAACAGATCATCAAAGATTATATATTCGGTTTTGCAATGCATATCGACACTGTATAATTGGAGAGATTCTATATCGATTATTCTATCTAATCCTGCCTGCGATATTGCCTGCTCTAATTATTTTTATCATATTTTTGGGAGAATGGTTGAGTCAATTAAATTCTCACTATTCTGGAAATTCCGGGCAATCGGGATTGGACGGTCCTGGTCCGGGACTTCTAACAGACCATTTGAATTATATTTTGTTTATTCTTTTCGTTTATATTGTATTCAGTATACTCATGCGGCGACTTTACGCCTGGATGGGTAGAAACGTCTGTTGATGTCCAGCTTTGGCGGCTGACACAGCCGCGATCCAGCGGGGCGGAGGGGCGCTCCTGCGAAAAAGATTTTTGGAGGCTTCCGCCGCAAGCGCCTCGCCAATTGATTACTTTGCGGACTTCGCGAACTTTGCGTGAGTATTCTTCGCCTAACGGCGAATGCGTAATTCCGTTCGCTTCGCTCACTTCATTACCGCCTTTCATTAAGCGTTCGCCCTGCTACTTCTCAATCTCCACCGGGGCGATGACAAGCGCGGCGTCTTCTTTGCCTGTCCAGACGGGGACGTCGCAATGCGACGCCTGCCAACCGGGATGAACGACCGTTCCTGTTACAGAACCGGAATCCCCGGCAGAGCCGGAAACTTGATATTTCAGCGGGTCGACAGGCGCGTCGATCGTCAGAGAGCTTCCTTCTGCAGCGTCGGTAAGCGGTTTAACGTCGAACATGCGTTTGACCACGCCGGCGCAGCCGCGATGTACGTCTCGAACAATCGCGCCGACCTGGGCGTCGTCGTACGGCTGAAGGTCTTCCTGAAGGAAATCGACAAAGCGCGCCTCGCGCTGCAAGGCGGCTAATAGCGTCAAGGCGTCGGAACGAAGGGGCTTTTCCACAACCTTCTTTTCAACGATTTTCTCGACAACCTTTTCGACAACGGTCGTTTCTTTAGACGCGTCCGCCGGCGGATTCAACGCCAAATGAACCTTCTTCGCGGCGTCGCCGCTGAACAATATCTGAAAAAATACTTTGAAAGCGTAGAATATTCGCATGGCTTTTTAGGGAATAGGGAATAGGGAGTAGGGAATAGGGAGTTTCTACTCGCAACTAAATTATATTGATTCGTTCAACAATTTAACGAACTGTTGAATCCACGGTCCGTTGGCAGGCCAGGCGGGAGCGGTAACGAAATTGCCGTCTGTAACAGCCTGATCGATTGGAATGTCGGCGTAATTCGCCCCTGCCATTTTGACGTCCGGCGCGCAAGCGGGATAAGCGGAAATGCGCTTTCCTTTGATAACGTCTGCGACGCAAAGAATCGCTACTGCATGGCATATCGCGGCAATGGGCAGATTCTGACCGGCAAACCAGCGAACGATTTCCAAAACCCTTTCGTTCAGACGAATATATTCCGGGGCGCGGCCGCCGGGCAAGAGCAGTCCAGCATAGTCCGCCGGATTAACAGCGTCAAAATCTGCATTAATCGCAAATCGATGTCCCGGCTTTTCCGTATAGGTTTGATCGCCTTCAAAGTCGTGAATCGCCGTTTTAATTAAGTCGCCCGCCTTTTTATCCGGACAAACGGCGTCAACGGAAAATCCAAACGCCTGAAGCGCCTGAAACGGAACCATCAGTTCGTAATCTTCGACGAAATCGCCAGTAATAATAAGTATCTTTTTCATGATGCTACAGGTTAAATAGTTCGTTATACAAAAACGGATTTCTCTTTAAACAACGCTGTACCGGCTTAATTATTTTGGTTCTTCCGGCAAGTCCGTACCTGTGAGCTAAAATAAGGTTTATTTAGGGTCTATTAAGTCCCACACGGAAAACACGGATGAGACGGATTCACACCG
>CACXSS010000221.1 GCA_902770245.1 uncultured Planctomycetota bacterium
ACAAAATCGCCGGTCTGGACGAACATGCCGCCGCTGCCGCAGGCCGGGTCCAGCAGGACGCCGCTCTTCGGCTCGAGAATGTTGACAATCATCTTGACCAGGGATTTCGGCGTGAAGAACACCCCGTCGTCGGACGCGATGTTCTTGGCGAACTTATTGAGGAAGTATTCGTAAATTCGACCGATAATATCGCCGCCGACGTCGTCAAGGGCGCTGTTATTGAAAATACGGAGCAGCTCTGCCAGAAGCTCGTCGGAAAAATCCGTATAGCTTTTCGGCAAAACGCCTGTGAGCTGTTCGCTCTGCGCCTCAATGAGCTGCATGGCGTTGTTGACCGCTTCTCCCAGGCTGTTTATCGGATGACCGTCTTTGTTGACAAGCCCGGCGGAAGCAACGTTTTCCGGCAGGTTGACGAGATATTCGTACTGCGCCTCTTTCGGAAGGAACAGAGCGCTCTTTGCGGAGAAGTCGCTGGCTTCCACAGGAAGCGTTCGTCCGCGGCGAGAGGGACGGTTTTTGAGTATCTCAGCTTCCACCTTCTTAAAGCGGCTGTAGGCGTAACGCAGGAAGATAAGCCCCAGCGTCGGCATACAGTACTGATTTGAGGTCAGCTTGGAATTGGATCTTAGGAGATCAGCGGATTCCCACAACTCCGCCTCCAGTTTACGTATATTAATCATAGTTATGTTCTCTTTTCTTGGCGTTATGATTTTAAACACGAAAAACACAAAATAAGCGAAAGATACGAAAAAATTTAAGATTTATAAATTTTCATGTTGTTTCGTTCTTTTCGTGTAATTCGTGTTAAAAAACTTGGAGCCGAACCAAAACGTCTCCGCTCGATTTGCCGCGCCAGCGTAACAGTTCGCCTCACTATATATTATATGAAAAGCAGATTCTCTCACAAGGGGGGCGGAAAGAAAGTTAGGAGTTAGGAGTGAGGAGTGAGGAGTTAGCGCAAAGCGATAGTAATGAAAGGCGGTAATGGAGCGTCCAACGGACGCGGAATTACGCATTCGCCGTTAGGCGAACGTTTTTTGTCCTACACTAAACCCTGGTTGAGTCCGGCTCGCGGCAGTCCCTGCCGCACAAATACCCTTTGTCCCGTTGATAAACTGCGACGAAACCGAAGACGCTTCTGGATCGCGGATAAAATCCGCAAAAGGAAAATTCGCTTTGGCGGTCGACACGCCCGCGAACCGGTCTGAACAGAGTTTTTCTTTTACACCGCAAGCAGCCCGAGGACGGGCTACATCCAGAGGAGATTTTCGCCTTCGTCAATTTGGCATGCACACTACGCGGCGATTTCTGTTTGCGGCAGAGACTGCCGCGAGACGTTCCAGCAATTTTCATCGCTCCTGTCAGAGATGCACTACCTCAACTCGACAATCTTACCTTTTTTTCGCAACCCCAAATTTATCGCACCCGGAGTGAGGAGTTAGAAGTGAGGAGTGAGCGCAAAGCGATGGCAATGAAAGGCGGTAACGGAGCGAGTGAAACGAGCGTAGTTACGCTTTGGCGAGCCGGGAACGTCAGTTCCCGGGTTTAGAACCGCTAACGCGGTAGGGACGTTTTGTAATTCTCTTCGTTTTTTGTCCCGCGCATACCGTACTCAACCGTATGACAGATTATGTCATACCTCGTTATTTTTATATTTTTCGGGTTGACTATTGACAAACCAGGGATTATGTGTAATAATAGTTTCAAACTTATATAGCTGGGCGGCGGCTCTGATACTGATTGCGAATTTCATTTTCGCGTTATACGGCGCTGGCGATTCAAATTCTTTCAACTAAATTCAATCCTTTTAATATAAAATCAACCATGGAAAACGTTATCATTCAGGCTTCTGCTGGAACGGGAAAAACGCATCAGCTGGCGTGTCGATATTTACTGCTGCTGTTTTCAGGAGTTCGTCCGGAAAATATATTGGCTACGACGTTTACCAAAAAGGCGGCGGGAGAAATTCTGAATCGAATTCTGTCCTGGATGGCGATAGGAGCGTTGAATGAAGACAATTGCAAAAAGTTGGCGAAAGCTCTCAGCGACGCGAAGAAAATGACTCAGCGGGAAGATACAAGCCCCGTTGAATTAACTCTCGATACGGTTCGCAAAACGCTTTACGAGGTCATAAAATGCCTCAATCGAGTCAATATCAGCACGCTGGACTCGTATTTCAATCAGCGCGCCCAGTGCTTTTCGCTCGAGCTGGAATTGCCGATGGACTGGCAAATTATGGAAGACGCTCAAGACGAAATGTATCGTCAGGCAGCGTTGTCAACGTTGTTTCGTGACGAAGACGTCGTTCATCGTTACACTCAGTTTATCAAAAACAGCGAACTGAAACGATCGGTGTTTGATCAAATGTTGGCTTCCGTTGAGAATTTGTACGCCTTGTGGCGAGAAGCTCCGCAAAAGGCGTGGGACGCTCTTAAGGTTCCGAAAATCGACATGAACGAAGAAGCGTTTCAAAAACTGCTCAACAAAACGCTTTTGCTTTTGGACGCGGACGCAGCTTTGCCTGAGAAAGACAAGGACGATTTAGTCAGTCTTCACAATCCTCAAACTCGTTTTGACGCTGCGCTGAAGTTTTTTGGTCACGCTTTTTCTAAGAAGGTTATCGATATTTTTCAATCTCCGGAGTCCGGCATAGTATTGTCGTCTAAACGCACTATTGACAATTCCGAAACCATTGACTCTTTAATTCAGCTTGTACAATACCTTCACGCGTTTGTAAAATCCGTATGGAAAAAGCAGTCTGATTTTTATCGCGATACGCTGAGAGATTTCGACGCTTTGTATACAGGCAGCAAAAAGAAATTCGGTCAGCTGAAGTTTGACGACATCCCGTGGCTTTTGACCCAGGACAGCTTTGTTAAACGACAGCTGAGCGATTCCTTTCGTATGGACAGCTCGATTCGTCATTTGATGCTGGACGAGTTTCAGGATACGAGTTTGGCGCAGTGGCGCGTTTTGGAAAGTCTTGCCATTCAGACGTCGAAAGACAAAAATTCCTCCTTTTTCTGCGTTGGAGACGCCAAACAGGCGATTTACGGCTGGCGCGGCGGCGAGGCGCAGCTGTTGGGGTCAATTCCAGGATTGCTCCGCCCGGCTGTAATTAACGAAAGCAATATGAGCGAATCTCGCCGCAGCGGTCCGGCGATTATGCAGGCAGTCAACGACTTGTTTATGAATGTTGACAAAAACCAGCTTGTTGCTAAAAAGAGCGCGGGGAAGAACGAACCTCAGCCGATGATTTCTGGCGCGAAAGATTGGCGGGTTAAGCGATTTACGGAACATGAAAGTCATCCATCGCTCAAAAATCTGCCGTCTTACGTTGAATTGTGCACGGCGCCCTACAGCGAGGACGCCTCTAAAGGAGACAAAGACAAAACCGAAAAACTGCGTGCGATGACGTACGAGTATACGGCTGGGCGGGTTAAAGAGCTGTATGACCAGACAAAAGAGCTTGGTTTGTCGATTGGCGTTCTGGTTCGAAAAAACGAAGTTGGCGCGACAATCGCGGATTGCATCAAAAAGCTCGGTTTGGAATGTTCTTTGGAGGGCAAGTCGCCTTTGCTGGACTCGTACGAAGTCTGCCAGATACTGGCGTTAATGAAATGGATTGACCATCCCGGAGACGTGTATTCTTATTATCAGGTTTCCCAGTCGACGCTGGCTCAGCAGCTCGGCATAAAGGACAGATGGATTACGTCAAGAGACGATAAACAGCGGATGAAAGTCCTCTTTGAGGACTGCGGAATACTCAACAAAATTCGATACGATTTGTTCCGCGACGGTTACGGAATTACGGTTCAGCGCTGGGTGGAAAAGCTCAAGCCGGAAGCGAACGCCCGAAGCCGTCGGCGGCTGGAAATGTTTGAGGAACTGGCGAACAAATACGACTCTCAGGGGTCGACCCGGACGGACGACTTTATCAACTACATAGAAAACGCTTCCGTAGCGGATTCCTTCAAAGCCCGGATTCGAATCATGACGTATCATCAGTCCAAGGGTTTGGAATTCGACATTGTCGTATTGCCTCAGCTGGACGCTCGGCTGGTTTCGTACGAATCGATTCCCGTCGTCTTTGGACGTCCCGATCCGGTAAAACAGCCAAACGAAATTATCCGTTACGTTAAAAGCGATTATCGCTTTTTGCTGCCGCAGAAACAGCAGGCTTTGTTTGCCGGATCAGAGGAAAAGCAGATGCAGGAATCGTTATGCAATCTTTATGTCGCCATGACCCGGGCAAGACAGGGCTTATACATGATTCTGCCTCCGCCGAAAACGGGCAAACTGGGACCAAACAAGACTTACGAAGACGTTTTGCTGGGGACGCTGGCAAATGTTACAGATAAAAAAGCCAAGGAAGAGAACAAGGTTTATTACACCGCTGGCGATGAAAACTGGATTAAAAATACGCCGTTAAAAGAAGAGAAGGAAAAGATTCAGCCAGTCGAGGTTTTGCGTTGCAGGGAGCGCCGTCCTGACGAACCGACGCTGCCGCAGTTTGGGGAAACGATTGAAGTTGGATTCAATTTTGAATTCAAAGAGGGCGCCCGTTCGGTCTGCGTTCCTCTGCCCGCCACTGCCTGGATGACGAGCGTCAAGCCGTCGTCGTTTGTCAACGTTGTAACAGCAGAAGTCGATAATACGGAAATCGGGAATTCTTCGCTGGTTCAAAGTACGCGAGGGACTCTGTTCCATTGTTGGCTGGCGGATATAGAATGGATCGAAGAGTACAGCGTAGACGATCAGCGGCTGATCAATCTGGGAATCGGAATCGGTTTGCAGCAGGATTCGTTTGTCGATTTGCTGCCGGCGTTTAAGGCGCTGCTCAAACATCCCAACGTGATTTCGACGCTCAAACGGCTGGATGAAACCTGGGAAACTCATCGGGAAAAGCCGGTTGCCGGGATTCTCAACGATGGACAAAACGAGCGTCTTGTCAGCGGAACTATTGACCGCTTGACACTGCACCGCGCCAACGGAAAGGTCGACAAGGCGGTTATCGTTGACTTCAAAACCGTCCGGACAGGGGGCGATATCGCTGATGTTCGCAAACGTTATGCAGGTCAAATGGACGCCTATCGTCAGATTGTCGCTCAGACGTACCGGATTCCTGTCAGCGCTGTGGAAACGACTCTGCTGATTCTGGAAGGGGATTTTTAAGTTTCAAAAGCCGTTCATTCAGACGTCGATTGTTGCGGTTGCCTCAATTGTGCAATCGTAACAATCGATACATTTATCGTCTTTTAAACTTTAATATTTTTTTTCGAGCCGGACAAAAAGGTCAAATCGGCACAGGCGTTGAGCGACTTCTGAAAAAATCCGTTTTTTTGCGGGAGAAGAACGGCTCTTTTTTATTTTCTGAGTTATACTTTTGAGTGAAAGGATTTTTTAGGAATCGTTGTCGAGTTTCGGCGCCGATTATTCTGCAAGGATGCATGTAAATTCACATTAATAAAATTAGATGAATTTTCATGCAATACAATTTTCAAACAAACGTTGAGACGATAAAACGGTCATATAGACCGTTGACGCAGACGCCCAGTTTCTATTGGTCTGTCGTCGCAGCAATGTTTGCTGTTATTTTCTGCTGTACAACGTCATATAGTCAAGCTCAGGAACGTTACGCCCGGTCGTCTGTTCGCAGACAGACGGTTATGCGTCCGACGTTCGATTCGAATTATGACAACTATTCAAACGCCGGCAGGAGTTTAAATATTAACTCCCGATCTGTTGAGCAGCCTGCCGTCGTCAGCCCGTTTGAACGATTTCAGGGGGAAGTCAGTCCGATTGAAGCGGATATGATTCAGGACGCCAAAAACAGTCAGTTTGAACGCTATACGCTCTTTGAGGCTGCATTGATTGCCGCTGGCAATACAGACGCCGTCAAGCTGGAAGATTATAAGCGACAGTTCAATATTCGCGTCTATCAGCTGGCGCAGATTATTCCTCAAAATGCGTCTGAACTGCAAAAATCCCGTATTATTCTGGAATACCTTCACCGCGAGATGTTTCGCGAGTATTTGTTGGAAAGTTCGAACGTTGGGGCGATTTTCGATTCCGGGATTTACAATTGCGTAACCGGCGTAACGCTCTTTAACAGTCTGGCGCGTCACTTTGGCGTTAAAGCCGTTGCGCTTGAACTGCCGGGGCACGCCATGAGCCGCGTTTATTTGTCTGACGGAACGTCCTACGACGTCGAAACGACGTGCTCCATCTGGTTCCAGCTTCAGGACTATCCCGGCAAGCAGGAACAGGTTATTGCGCGGATGCTGGAAGCGGGCGCGGCGTCTCAGGTGGTGGACGCGCCTATAACTCGCCGCCCCATCAACGACGTGGAACTGGTCGCAAAACTGTATTACAACCGCGGAGTCGAACTGCTCAATAAGGAGAACTACGCCGGCGCGATGCACTGTAACGCCAAAGCGCTGGTTTTGGATTCCAAGTCGGCAACCGCCAAAGGCAACTTCCTGGCAACGCTCAACAACTGGGCGATTTCGGAGTCCAAAGACGCCCGATACGATTACGCCATGAACATTCTTCGTCAGGGTATGAAAATTGACCCGAATTACCCGATTTTCAAGAACAATCATGTTCATATTTATCATCAGTGGATAGAGCAGCTTTGCAAAGAATCCCGTTACGAAGAAGCTGTTACGTTGTCGCGTCAGGCGATTGCTGAAGCTCCCAACGAAGAGCATTTCCGAAAGCTGGAAGCGTATGCGCTAATGGGCGTTCAGAGAACGGCTGCCGCCAGAACCAACGCCGCTCAGCCCTCTCAACCGGTAACGACGACCGTCGCCTATCCGCATCCGTAGGGAAATTAGCAATTATCAATTAGCAATTATCAATTAGCAATTATCAATTAGCAATTATCAATTAGCAATTATCAATTAGCAATTATCAATTA
>CACXSS010000222.1 GCA_902770245.1 uncultured Planctomycetota bacterium
GTCATATTTAGTTATTAGCTGTTAGCTTTTAGTTCCCAGCTTGAAAATTCCTGTTCTTTGCGGAAACTTTTAACGATAGAAGTTATCAAAAAAGTTAGCGGCTAGAAGTTAATAACCAGCAGTTTGGTTCATCAACCACCGTATAAACCATGCCAATGCCATCATCGGAAGAATTGATTCAGCAAATACAGGACGTCAAACGCCGCTGGGGTTCCCGGTTGACGATTTTGGCGCATTATTACTGTCAGGACGACGTCGTTGCTCTGGCGGACTTCTCCGGCGACTCGTTAGGGCTGTCGCAGAAAGCCGCCGCGTCAACGGAAACGGAAGCGATTCTGTTCTGCGGCGTCTATTTTATGGCGGAAACCGCCGACATCCTCGTCAACTATACAGAGGGTTCAGACCAGCGCAACGCGAAAGAAATCCCGGTTCTCATGCCGGATATCGGCGCCGGCTGCCCAATGGCAGACATGGCGTCGGAAGAAGACGCCAAAACCTGCAAAGAACAGCTGTCGCAATACATCGATTTCAGCGACGTTACGCCCATTACGTACATCAATTCCTCTGCGGCGACCAAGGCGTTTGTCGCCAACAACAACGGGATTGTCTGCACGTCCGCCAACGCCGATAAAATCATGAACTGGGCGTTTGAACGAACGTCCAAAATCCTTTTCCTGCCAGACCAGCACCTCGGGCGCAACACTGCCATCAAGCGCGGCGTCGATCCGGACAAAATAGTCCTCTGGGATCCGCTCCAGCCAAGTCTGGGCGGCAACACGCCTCAGCAGATTCAAAACGCTCAGGTTATCCTCTGGCAGGGCTGCTGCCCGATTCATCAGCGATTTTCCGTCGATATTGTCAAAAAAGTTCGTGAAGAACATCCAGACGCCCAAATTTGGGTTCACCCGGAATGTCCGCAGGAGATTGTCAAACTGTGTGACGGCGCCGGGTCAACGACAAAGCTCATTCAGGTTGTCAACGACGCCCCTGCCGGGTCAACGCTGGCAATCGGAACGGAATGGAAGCTGGTAGAACGGCTTCGCAAACAGAACCCGGACAAGACGTTTATCTGGCTGGGACAGTACCCCTCCGTCTGTTCCAACATGGCGAAAAGTACTCTGCCGAAAATCGCTCAGGTTTTGGAAAGCCTTGACGCCGGAAAGCCGACTAACCAGGTTCGCGTTGACGTCCAAACCGCACTTGCCGCCCGCGCGGCGTTAAAGCGGATGCTGGAAGTGTAAATTGAGGGAATAGGGAATGGGAAATAGGGAATAGTATTTCGCCTTTGGCAAATTAAAAAACTACTCCCTATTCCCTGATCCCTAAACCACTCCCTACTCCCTATTCCCTACTCCCCCCATATACAGGAGTCCCGCAATGAAACAGACCTTTTACTTGACCGCTCTCGGCGCCGCGCTGCTTTCAGCGGTTCTGATTTCAAACGTTCCAGTGAGCTTCGGCGCGCCTCCATCGGGTAATCACTCGCGTCCTGGCGGCGCTCCATCTCGTCCCGGCGGAGCTTCACGACCTGGCGGAGCGCCCTCGCGTCCTGGAGGCGGGATTTCATCGCGACCGTCATCGCCGCGTCCAGGCGGGCATGTAAGTTCTCCCTCGCGTCCGTCTTCGCCGCGTCCAGGCGGACACGTTAATCCTCCGTCCAGACCGGGAGGACACCCAGGTCCGTCTCACGATAATCACGGGGGACGCGTTGTTAGAAGAGTTACTACCAACACGCTTACCGGAGAAGTTATCAGAGACGAACGCTTTGGGAATACGTCGCCTATTCATCGGACGTATCAGCCGGGTGTGTTTGACCACCCGGGACCGGGGCCCGGACATCATCCCGGACACTATCCGCCCCCGCCTCCTCCACGACCATACTATCCGTATCGACCGTACTATCCGTACTATCCCAATTCGTACTATCCTGTGCCGGCATATCCGCCGCCGCCCCCGGGATTCCCGCCGCCGCCTGAATTCTGGCCGGGATTCATTTACAACGGTTTGCCGATTTTGATCAACGCAAACATAAATGTTATTCCGAACTATCCCAATATTCAACAGCTGGGATTGTTTGCCGTTTACGACAGCTACGGAAATCGCAGCGGAAGTCTGCTGGTTTACTACAATCCTCGAAACAGCAAATTGGGCGGGTACTTCAACCCTGCGGGAACAAAATACACTCGTTCCATTCAGGGGCTCGTTTCAATGGTCAACGGCGTTCAAACAGCCATGTTTACCGTCAACGATCAATACAAAACGGAATGCGCCGTTCCATTTAGCTCATTGCTTGCAGGCTCTTCAGCCTCTGGAACGATGCTGACTCCCAGCCAAGTCCCCGGCGATACGCCAGTCGCCGCGGCGTTTTCGCTTCAAAGATTGCAATAATCCATCTTTACAAGCTCTGTTCAAGTCGATATAATACGGGCATGAAAACGCCCGTATTTTTTTTATTGACGATGCTCTCCGTTTCCCTTCTGTTTGCTCAGCAGGAACCGAATTACCAGGACGGTCCGGAACTGGAATCCATTGACGAAGTCGAACAGACGCCGGCGCCGGAACCCAATCCTGAAAACGACGTACAAAAGCCCGTTCTGGAAGACGTCCAGCCGCAAGACGACAACGTCGAGGAAACCGACTCGCAACTCGCAACTCGCAACTCGCAACTTGACGTTCCCGAGGAAACCGAGGACGATATTAAAGTCGTTGCCCCGCCGTCAGCTGACAACCATCCAGCCCTTGTTCCGGAATCCATCGTTCCAGACGATCAAGCGCCGAAAAACGACGCTCGCAACTCGCAGCTTGCAGCTCGCAGCTCCGTTGCGTCAGCGGATCCGCCCAACGTTGTGTTGATTGTCGCAGACGAATTGGGGTTGGGAGACGTCGGTTGTTATTTTGGTACGGATAATTCTACGCCAAGAATCTCCCAGCTTGCCAAAGACGGTTTGCGCTTTACCGACTTCTCCGCTTCCGCGCCGGACAGTTTGTCGGCTCAGCGGGCGATTGTAACAGGCAGACGGTTTGGCAAAAACGTCGAATCAACCGGCTTGGGCGCGATCGCCAAAAAGCATAGTTATCGAACGGCGTTTTTCGGTCAATGGCTTTTGGGAACGGACTCTGCGGCTCTGCCAACCGACTGCGGTTTTGACGTCTTTTGGGGTACAACGGCGCCGGCGGACAAATGGTCGTTCCATCCGGTTGCGGGAGAACTCAACGCGCCGTTAAAGGTTTGGGACAACCGCGCCGTGGTCGGATACAATCTCAACCCGGAGACGTATAACAGACAGATTTCCGCCCGGGCGGCAAAGTTTATCAAAAAAGCGCCCAACGAACCCTTCTTTGTCTGCGTCTTTTTCCCGTCGTTCAGACCGCTGACCAGTAAGGAGCCGGACGCGTATAAAAACGCCGTTGAAAAACTCGACAAAGCCGTCGGAGAAATCGTTGACGCAGTCGACGCTGCGGGCGTTACAAACAAGACGCTTGTCGTCTTCCTGTCCTCCTGCGGACCGAATCGCGTCTGGGGAGCGCAAGCCGGGTCGACCGGACCGTACCGCGCCGACGTCGGATTTGAAGGGACGATTCGCGTTCCCTGTATTGTCCGGTATTCGGAAAAAGTCAGCCCCGGCGTTTACGAACATTTCGCCAATCAGCTGGACCTCCTCCCCACCATTGCCCAACTTTGGAATGTAACAGATGACGAACTCGGAAAACGCGAAGGAAAATCGCTTGTCGGCGTCCTCGACGGAAAGACAGAATCGGTTTACAAATCCTTCGCCTATTTCTCCCTTGACGGTCAAATCATCGCCGTCAGAGCGGATAAATGGAAGCTGTACTGTCCGCAGGAATACAAATCCGTATCCCAAACAGAAACCCCGGCGCCGGGCGTTCCCGCTCCGTACGTAATAAAAAACATCGACTGGGAACTGTACGACCTGTCAGAAGATCCCGGCGAAACGACGCCCCAAAACGACGAACGACCAGATATAATTGAGACAATTCGAAAAGCTATTAACAGATAATGAAAGGCGGTAATGGAGCGAAGCGGAATTACGCATTCGCCGTCAGGCGAACCAACCGCTGCAAGTTACGAGTATCTAATTCAAATCAATCATGCATACAATCACCTGCGCTCAGGCGCGACAGTTCGATACGTTAGCCGTTGAAAAATACGGCGTCCCTTCAATCGTTTTAATGGAAAACGCCGGACGTGGGCTGACGGATTTGCTCTGCCGGCAAAACCCCAAACGAGTCGTTGTCTGCTGCGGAAAAGGCAACAACGGCGGGGACGGTTTCGTAATCGCTCGACATCTGGATTTGCGTGACATTCCCGTCGACGTCTTTGCCGTTGGCTCGGCGGAACAGTACAAAGGCGACGCGTTAGTCAACCTCAATATTCTTCTCAAACTGGGAATAAACGTTCAATTCATTTCAGAAAGCGCTCCGAATCTGGAAAATCTCGCCTCCACGCTGGAAAAAGCGGACTGGATTGTCGACGCGCTGCTGGGAACCGGCGCTAAAGGACAGCCCCGCGCCCCCTTCGATTCGGTAATTAATTTAATCAATAAAACAAATAAAAAAGTTTTAGCTGTCGATCTCCCCAGCGGACTCAACGGCGACGATGGTTCTCATACAACATCTTGTATAAGAGCAACCCTCACCGGCAGTATGGGAGCAATTAAAACTGGTTTAATCCAAGCCGATTTTTCCATCGTCGGAACCGTTTCCGTAATCGACATTGGGGTTTATCCAAAAGAGTTGCTATAACCCCATAAATTTGTTGCTATTAGAATTTTAACAGCTTAATTGTTCGTCGCTTTATAAACAGGTTATCCACAATTTATTTCTGCCCAATATCCCGATTCAAGAAAGATTTTTGAACAAGTTTGAAAGGGAGGATTGCTTTATTTTTTCGGTATTTCCATCAAACTTTCAAACGATTTTCAAAAAATTTTTGAGAAATCTTGTAGCGCCCATTTGACACAAAAACGATTTGCGGTTACAATGCTTTTTATCAAAGTTGAAGACGACAGCGGATAAATGAATTAGCCGTGTTTTTAAGGATGAAAGCGTCTTTTTAGTAGAATGGATTCTATGGGTAAAATAGATAAAATTTGAAACGGAAACAGTGTAAATTTGTTCCTTATCAGAGATCATTCTCTTGTTGAGGGCAAAAGTTGCCTGTATAAAATATTTTCGAGGCAGGACGTGCATAATCACGATACGGATATCGACTCTTTGTTCGTAAGGAGCAATCGTTCCAACGTACCTTTAGAACAAAACAGTTCGGATTCACCCGCAGACGGCGCTGAGACTTTAGCCACGCCGTTTGACAAGCTCAACGCAGCAGCAGCAAGACTGGCGCAGACGTTTGATTCTTTACCGTCAAACGCAGACGCGCGCCGAAGCGCCAAAAGCGCTGTAGCGGCGAAAACGCCAGCGACAGCAGAGCAGCCCAAGCCGGCTCGCGTTGGCAGGTTTGCGACTCTGGAAGATTTTGTCGCGGGGAAGAAGAACGTTGTCAGTTTGAACGTCGCCTATAGCATTCTCGACA
>CACXSS010000223.1 GCA_902770245.1 uncultured Planctomycetota bacterium
AACGATCAGGAAATCGCGATGGCTTACGACCGTCTTTGCGGTCCGAGCGTCGAGGCGAGAATTATCGTTCTCGATACGCCGGAAAAAGCGGAAGAAATCCATAAAATTGTCGCTGCCGACCCGTCCCGGTTTACTGCCATGGCAAAGCAACATTCCATTGACACCAACACCGCTTCCCGCGGCGGCATGGCGCCAGCGCCGTTGAGAATGCACACCGGATTTCCGGAATTCGACAAAGCCGTTTTTTCTCTCAAGCCGGGGCAGGTTTCAAACGTTTTGAACGTTGGAAATCAGTATTTGATTGTTCTTTGCGAACGAATCAACCCGTCGATTAAAGACAAAAACCCGCTTACTGACGATCTCAAAAAACGCATTGTCGAAGAAATCAAGGTTCAGAAGCTTTCCAAGGTTTCCACTGACATTTTCCAACAGCTTCAGCAAAAAGCTAAAGTAACAATCGTTTTGGGAAATCCGCAGTTGGAACGTCAATACCCGACAGCCGCCATTCTCATTGACGGCAAGCAAATTGGACGAAAACAGGTTGCTGAAAAAGCGATTGAACGTCACGGCGCTAAAGTTCTCAATGGGTTGATTCAATTTGTTCTGGTTGAACAAGCCGCTAAAAAGGCTGGAATCAATATTACCGAAAAAGACATTGACGATAAAATTGCATCTATCGCCGCCGACGCCTTGCCGTTAACCAAAAATGGCGAAGCGGACGTTGAACGCTGGTACGCAACCGTAGCGCGTGAACACGGATTGAACCGCGAACAGTATCGCAAGCAGATATGGTCGCAAGTCGCGCTGACAAAAATGGTTGAGTCGGACGTCAGAATTGAAAACGACGACATCCAAAAGGGATATGAAGCCAACTACGGACCTCGCGTTCGCATTCGTGCAATTATCCTCAACGATATGCGAACCGCTCAGCGAGTTTGGGCGGAAGCGAGAAAGAACCTGACAGAAAAGAACTTCGGCGACTTGTGCGAACAGTACTGCGTCGACCCGAACATTCGCGCTATTCGCGGCGAAGTCCCACCAATTCAAAAGCACGGCGGCATTCCGGAACTGGAATCCGAAGCGTTCAAACTAAACAAGGGAGAATTGTCTGATATTGTTACAGTCGGACAGACGTTTATTATCATGTACTGCTTAGGTCAAACGCAGCCGGACAATATTCCTCTGGCTGACGTCAAAGATCTGATTATTAAAGACGTTCGTCAAAAGAAGATTGACGTTCTGATGGCAGAACAGGTTGAACAAATCATGGAAAGCGGAACATGGGAAAACCTGCTTTCCGGAGAGGTTCACACGCCCCGCGGATCCCTCGTTCCCGCTGACAACGCTCAGCAGCCGGGTGCGGGCAAATAAACGATGAGAATAAAAAATGGATGAAAGGCGGTAATGAAGTGAGCGTTAGCGAACGGAATTACGCATTCGCCGTCAGGCGAACATGACTCCCAATTCCCTACTCCCTTTATGAACCGCTACGCGCTTCTTCCGGGGGCTAACGCACCCCGGCTCGCCTATCACCTCTAACCACTACCTCCCTAACCCCTTAACATGTCCATCGAATATCCAGTCAGTCCGTTACGACAGGAAATCATTGTTGCGGCTAAAACGGTTGTCGTTAAAGTCGGGTCTCGCTGCCTGACAGACGCCAACCGACATCTGGACGATACGCAGATAAAAAATCTGGTTGACCAGCTTTACGAAATTATCCAGACCGGACGGCGCGTCATTTTGGTCTCCAGCGGCGCTGTCGCCGCGGGCATGGACAGACTTATGCTTACCAGCCGTCCCAAGGATTTGGGACGCTTGCAGGCGGTTGCCGCCGTTGGTCAAAGCGCTCTGATTGAGGCGTACAACCGGTATCTGGCGCCGTACAACATTCCCGCCGCTCAAGCGCTGCTGACCAACGACGACATGAAAAATCGGACGCGTTATCTGAATATGCGAAACACGCTCAACGCGGCTTTGGATTTTCAAACGCTTCCGATTATTAACGAAAACGACACTATTTCCGTTGACGAATTGAAAACCACTTTTGGCGACAACGACAACCTCGCCGCCCTGGTAGCAAACCTCGTTCAGGCGGAACTGCTTATTCTTCTGTCTGATATAGACGGTCTGTACAACGGCGACCCGTCCGATCCCAACTCGCACGTTCTTCAAACTGTAACAGGAATTGAGGACAACGTTCAAGGCATGATTCACGACCACCTCAATTCCGTCAGCAAGGGCGGAATGAGCAGCAAGATTCGCGCCGCTCAACAGGTTAACAGCGCAGGCGGGTGCCTGATTATCGCCAAAGGACGCGAGCCGGACGTACTGCGAAAAATCTTCGCTGGCGAAGAAATTGGCACGGTTTTTCTCCCGCACGGGGAAGCGCATACCAGCCGGCAAAACTGGCTCGGATTCGCGTCTGAACCTGTTGGTTCGGTCTACGTTGACAACGGCGCTGTTAAAGCTCTGCAGAATCAGGGGCGAAGCCTGCTGCCGAAGGGAATCAAGCGCGTTTATGGTCATTTTGAAAAAGGCGACGTCATTTCCATTTGCAACGCCGCCGGGGAAGAATTCGCCCGAGGGCTGTCAAACTACTCTGCAGACGACATTCAGCGCATTCGCGGGCTTCATTCCGACGAAATCGAAGAAGCGCTTGGACGCGCTCCGTATGAAGAAGTCGTTCACCGGGACAACATCGCTTTGAGGTAACAAACTTTTAATGTAACAGACGATCCATGGGACGCGTTCATATAAATACCTTCACCCGATACAAGATGCAAATCTCGCTTGACAGCTGGAAATGCCCCCAGATCCATCTGCCGCCGGGTTTTGAAATGACTCCATGGTCAACGAATCTGATTCATAAGCACGGCGAAGCAATCTACAGGAGTTTCAAAGATTCTATCGACGCTAAATATTTCGTAACGTTTACTCAACAATCTCGCTGTGAAGATTTCATGCGTTATGTAGCCAACAACACGGGATTTTTGCCCAGCGCAACCTGGTTGTTGAGAGAAAAAACCGGCAGCGGCGCGGCGCGATTGCTCCACTTGCCGGGGGCATACAAACTCGCGGGAACGATTCAGGGACTTATCAACCAGGAATTTGTCGGCGCGATTCAAAACGTCGGAATTCTGCCGGAGTACCGCGGTCGAGGGTTGTCGAAACTGCTGCTCTATTATTGTCTGTGGGGTTATCAGCAGGCGGGGCTTAAAACTGTTCAGCTGGAAGTTACTCAGACAAACGACGTCGCAATTAATTTATACAAAAAAATCGGATTTCACGTTACTGAGGTTATAGAAAAAGCGTCGTCATTATAATACAAGGAGATTATCCATGAATAATATCGCCTCGAGAACGATGATTCGCAATCCTTTAAATCCCGTCTGTTACAAAACGCAGTATACCCATGCGGGAATAATACGGCTGTTACTTTATCTGTTTGCTGTCTGTGTATTATTGGTTTCCAATGCAAACGCTCAGATTCAGGAAGGATTCCCGTACATGGCAAAGGTCTCGGTTAAAAACGCCGCTGCGCGAAGCGGACCGGGAATGACGTATTATCCAACTCAGGCGCTTCCTGTCGGATCGGTTGTAGAGGTTTACTGCGAACTCCCCACCGGCTGGGCTGCGATTCGTCCCCTGCAGGGCAGCTTCTCCTGGGTTAGAGGGAAATTTCTCGAGATTCAGGCTGACGGAACCGGTCGCATCACAGAAGACAACGCGGCAAGCGGAGTTGGATCAGATTTGCTCGACAGCCGCGACGTCGTTCAGGTTCGAATGCGAAAAGACGAACGGGTTGAAGTCATTCAAAAGACCAGCATTGGATCGGAAGAATGGTACAGGATTTCTCCGCCGTCGGGCGAATTCCGATGGGTAAACCTGAACGACATTCTCCCGGACGACCCCATCAGACGCACGCCTCAGCAAACGCAGCGAAGTCAAAACCCGTCTTCAGTCGCATACAGCCCGATTACAGATCCGGGACGCGGTTTGCAGCCCATGCCGCCGGGACAATACGGACAGCCCCCTGCCCCGGGATTTCGACGACCCCACGGCAGGTTGTCAGACGACGAATTCTATCGAGAACTTGCAGAGCTGGAAAGAGCGTGGAGCGCCATGTTTCATACCCAACCTAATAACTGGCATTCCGCTCAGTTGCTACATCAAGCGCGATATTTGAAAACTCAGGCTAATTCGGAAAGAAAACTGGCGCGAGTTGACCTTCTCATTTCCCGGCTTGAAAAAGCGAATCAGATGGAAATTGCCGCCGGCGTTCCTCAACCTGGTATGATGCACAGGCCATACGGTATGTATAGACCATACGACGTTCCGGGAACGCCGCCTGCTAATCCGCTTCTTGATCCCAGTACGCTCCCGGCGGGAGCAAGAGCAACGGTTTTGCCAGGTCTGGAATCAACTCAGGCGGAATTCAATCAGGTTGCCCTGCCCCCACCGCCAGGCGCTGCGCCGTACGAACTCATGGCTCAGCACAATATGGTTGCGCTGGCTCAGGCGGATGAACTGGAAAAGACCATGCGTCTGGACGGCGTGGGACTCCTGGCTCAACTTCCGCAAGGCAATGTTGACCGGCTCCCGATTCGCTGGGCGCTGCTCGACGCCAACGGACAGGTGCGTTACTACGTTTCTCCCGCTTTGGGCGTGGTTTTTAAGGGTATGGAAGGACGCGTCGTCGGCGTTGTCGGCTCCAGAGAATTCCTGCCCAACAACGACCAGCGCCTTCATATAACCGTCAGACACATTCGTCCGCTATAAAAGAGTTTTTGTAACATGAAAGTTTATACGATTATTCCCGCTCGATACGCGTCAACCCGTCTGCCTCGAAAAATGCTGTTGAACGAAACCGGAAAGCCGCTTATCGTTCACACGTATGAATCCGCTCTGAAAGCGAAGGTTCCTCAAGGCGTTTGCGTCGCGACGGACAACGACGAAATATTCAACGCTGTTACAAGTTTTGGCGGTCAGGCGATTATGACCAGCCCCGATTGCGCTTCCGGTACGGATCGTTTGGCGGAAGTCGCCCGAAAAATGGAGGACGTCGATATTTTCGTCAACGTTCAGGGCGACGAACCCGATATGAATCCCGACACCATCGACCGCTGCGCTCAATTGCTCATTGATAATCCGGACGCCGTCATGTCAACCATGGCGATTCCGATTCGCGTTAAAGAAAAAGTCTTTGATCCCAACTGCGTCAAGGTTGTGTTTAACCAATCCGGTAGGGCGATGTACTTCAGCCGCTCGCCAATCCCCTGCGCCAGAACGTGGTCGGACGATTTGCTCAGCGTCTCCCCTGCCCTGTACTGGCAGCATTTGGGAATCTACGCTTACCGTCGTGAATTCCTTCTTCAGCTTGGACAAATGCCGAAGTCTCCCATTGAGAATACGGAAAAGCTGGAACAGCTTCGCGTTCTGGACGCCGGCTATGCGATTATGGTCGGTCAGGCGGACG
>CACXSS010000224.1 GCA_902770245.1 uncultured Planctomycetota bacterium
CTATCCTGGACGATGAGTCGAAAAGCGGGAAGAAGATGCTCGAGGAGTCCGGCAACGGGTTGTCGACGTACGGGGATCCGATGATATCACCGGCGATGACTCCAATCATGACTAGGTACAGCTTACATTAAACAACGGGCTACGGTTTGACGCGGGCGACCCTGGCCGCGTCCGGCTCCCTCCGGGAGGCCTTGCCCCTGGACTCGAGATAACGCCTGTAGTCGCCCCGGGCGAGACCGATATTCCTCCTGTCAAGACAGACGCCCCGCACTGCCCTCACCGCCGCGGCCACGTCCGGATATGTGACCCTGAGAGCGGACCGCCCCTCCCCCACGGTACGGTAAAGCCCGACCCGGCCTGCGGACACGGTCATGAAGTCACCGCTGAGACGTCCACCCGCCGTGGCGAAGAAAAGGACATCGTCCCTGAACTCAAAGGCGCGTTCTGGCGCCCTGACCTGTCGTTCGACGGGAAAGAAATCGTCTTCTGCTATCGACCCGTTGGAGAGAAATCGTTCCATCTGTACAAAGTCAACGTGGACGGAACGAATCTGCGTCAGCTGACCCGGGGCGACTACGACGACCTCGACCCGGTGTACTCGCCGGATGGACACATTATTTTCGCCTCGTCCCGCCAGGGCAGCTACGTTCGCTGCATGCCCATGACGCATTCTTACGCCATGTCCCGCTGCGACGCCGACGGCAAGAACATCTACGTCATTTCCGCCAACGGCGAACCGGAATACATGCCCTCCATGCTGCCGGACGGTCGAGTTATTTTCACCCGTTGGGAATACACCGACAAGGCTCTGTGGCGCGTTCAGTCCCTCTGGACGATGAACCCGGACGGCACGAACGCTCAAACGTTCTGGGGCAACCAGTCCATCTGGCCGGACGTTTTAACCGAAGCCGACGGCACGCTGGGATACATCGACCCGTCCAAAGGTCTGAACTACCCGGACGGCTTGGAATGGATTACTCGAGAAACGCCGTGGCCGGAACTGGGCGGCGGCTGGCCGGTTCATCCCGGCAACGGTCCCAACGACCCGGCGCCGAGCTACGACTATCACAAGTCCGGCGCGTTCTACGCCTTCAAGTCCCCCTTCCCGCTGTCGGAAGAATACATGCTCGTTTCAATTCGCAAGGGAACGTGCCTTTATAACGGTTCAGACTACGGCTGGTTCTTCAAGCTGTACCTGCAGGACGTCTACGGCAACAAAGAACTCATTCACGAAGCCCAGAATTCCAACGCCTGGTACGCCATGCCGCTCAAAGCGCGTCAAGCCCCGATTACCAAGCCGGACATGGTCGACTGGCCCGAAATCGGCAAAGGAGTCAAACCGCGACCCGGATACCTGTACTCCAACAACGTTTTCGACAACGCCCCGCCCGAGCTGAAAGAAAAAGGCAAGGCGCTGCGCGTTATTCAGATGGATCCGAAAACCTATACAACGTGGCATAAAACCGTTCAGCACGACGGTCCCGCCGTGTCGGTATTCCAGGCGGAAGGCGTTAAACGCATTCTCGGAACCGTTCCGATTGAACCCGATGGAAGCGTTTTCTTTGAACTGCCCTCCGGTCAGTCCGTCTACTTTGAAATGCTGGACGAAAACGGCATGGCGATTCACGTCATGAGAACGTTTACCAACGTCATGCCGGGCGAAATTCGCGGCTGCTTTGGCTGTCACGAATCCAACCTCAACACCAAGGGGAACTCTCCCGCCAAGGGCATGAACATGGCAATGAAGAAAGGTCCGCAAAAGCTCACGCCGCCCAGCTGGGGATCCGGAGAGTCCATTTCCTACATGCGGTTCGTTCAGCCCGTTCTGGACAAATACTGCGCCAAATGCCATCAAGACCCGGAATCCGACGCCTATAAAAAGCTCAATATGACATGCAGAATGTCCAACCACCGCTGGCGCGAGAACATTTCCCGCCCCGGCGAGTCCAGCCCGTTCTGCGAGCCGTACCTGACCCTCGTTTCCGGCAGCTGCGGATGGAGCGTTCCGAAAGTCAAGGACTCGCACAACGTCCCCGCCAACATCGCCGGTTTGTTTGTTGTAGAAGGCTACGACAAGAACGACCCGGAAAACCTCAAGACCCTGCCGCCGTATTCCGCCTTTAGCCCTGTCAGCCTCCTGATTCACAACGCCTGTTCCGGCGAACATCACGGCGTTAAAGTAACAGGCGAAGACAGAGAACGGCTTATCGCCTGGGTGGACTGCAACGGTCCGTATCTGGGAGACGAAGAGATTCGCGCCATGTACGACCCGGACACGTACGCAACCGCCAACATTCCGCCGGTGCGTCCGCGCGTTGCCACCGCCCCGGTTATCAACCGATTCGACATTCGTCAGGACGGAGATTCCGAAAAAGTCGCCGGCGTTCCGCTGAGGCTGTTCGGAAATCCAACTGTCGAAGCGGAGATTGTTTCTGCCGTTTACGGCGCAGGCGACAATACCGTTGACGTTACCGACAAGGTGAAAAAGGCGTTCTCCGGATACGAACGAACCAACATCGGCAAGTACAACGATCTGTTTGGCGACCCGATTTACAAGACCGTCAAAACGCTCAAAGTTACCGTCAAATTCAAGGACGGCAAAGTTCAGGAATTTGAATTCCCGGAAGACGAGCCGATGGTCATTAAGGAAAAGTAGAGTCGAGCGTTTTTCGAGTTAGGAATTAGGAGTGAGGAGTGAGGAGTTGCGCAAGCGGAACGCTAAGATTTTCGCTTGCGCGGGGAGTGCGGCGGCTTGCCGCCGCCTTGTCCAATGTCCCGCTAACAATCTGCGATAAGCCCGGATCGCGGCAGTCCCCTGCCGCTCTCAGCCCCGCTCAATCCCTCCGCCGCAGCAGAAAACCTTCTCGGGTCGCGGACGAAGTCCGCCGAAGAATTTTAAGCCGCAAAGAACGCAAAGAAACTTTTAAAACTTCGCGAACATTCTCCGCGCCTCCGCATCTCCGCGTGAGATTTGCCCGGGCGATTACGCAACCCGGCTCACCATCGTTTTGTTCGCCTATCGGCGAATGCGTAATTCCGCTCCCGATGGTCGCTCCATTACCGCCTTCCAATCAATCGGCTAAAATTACTCTTTCAGCGGGTCATTGGACAAGGCGGCGCCTGGGGGCGCCGCACTCCACGTAATTACTACTTAAACAGTCCGTACGGGATGACGTCGTAACGGACGCCGGCAGGCATGGTCGCCGGGGCGCCGTGGAAACTGCCGGGCCAGGCGGAGCCGCGAAGGCGTCCGTTGTGGTGCGGTCCGTACAGGTTTTTCGGCGTTCCGTAAATGCGAACGGTTACGTCGTTCTCACCGTCTTTCAAAGCGGAAGTAATATCGACGGAATCGTATTTCAAGGCGATAGTTCCGACTTTCTCTCCGTTGACCAGAACAACCGCAACGGCGCCGTTCCAGCCCTCGCGAATCGGGGGAAGCTGAACAACCGTCTTGCCGGCGGTTTTCGTTATCGTCTGAGTATAGTCAACCGCTCCGGAATAGAACGGCGCGCCTAATCCCGCCCAGCCGTTGGAGGTCGTGGTTTCCAGACCAGCGCCGTTGACGACATAGCGGGCAAATCGGTTATGAAATTCAGACGTCGCGCTGGCGGAAACGTTGGGAATAACCGTCTCTTTGCCGTCCAGATTGGTCAGGAACTGAATTTCCGACAAACCGACAAAGGCGTTGTCATTGCCATTTCCTTCCCATTTCGATCCGACAAACGATTTATCCAGCGGATACGTTACGCCTTTCCAGTTCGACAGAATCTTGAATGTCAGTTCCTTGCAGGAAACCGGCTTTTCAAAGAGAATCGTTTCCGCCGTTGAGCCGTCTTTTTTGAACGAAAACGTTCCAATGCTGACGCCGTCGGCAAACAGTTCCGCCTGTTTAACGCCGCGCGTTTCCAGATTGATTTCGTTATAATTCCAAACGCGAATTCCGGTAACAGTCTGCTTTGTCGGGAACGTAAACGTAATCGCCGGGGCGAGGTCGCGAACGCCGTTTGTGTAATCGCAGCCGGAATTGAGCCAGGAAACGCCCTCAATCGCGTTGGAATGCGTCAGCGGAACTTCTTTTTCTTCGTCTTTAGGCGCCTGAAGTCCGCGGTCAGGAACAATTACAAAGCCCTTCGCCGCCGGGTCAAGCGAGAATTCGCCTACAACCCACGCCGGCATGATCTCATGGAAAATCGTCATCTTGTCCGCCGTCAGCGTAACGACGTTTTCACCCGTCTTGACAAGCTGGGCGATATCGTAAACGCCAAAAGAGCGGTCAAATTTCCATGCGCCGGGAATCGGGTCAACCGGAGTTTCGTTTACTGTTACATGGTATCCCGTCGGGTTTTCGCAGACGAACTGCAATTTGCCCGGCTTGAACCCTTCAGCAACCGTAAACCGGTACGTTTGGGTAAATCCGGAGTTGTCTGCAAATTGATGTTTGAGCAGCGTATCGCGAAGCTGAACGCCGTTATCCCACGGGGATTTGGGGAACCCGTTTTTCTGCCACAGCCATGCGTTGGCGGGATAGAAATACTGATTTCTATGCGTCTCGTTTCCAATTTGAACGTCCATGTAGTCGATAAGCAAAGCGTTGTCGTCAAGACGTTTGGTCGTCCAGTCCTTCGTTGGGACAATAACGCGGCTGACTTCTTCTTTAACTTCTGCCGCTGCCGGCTTCTTGCCAATTGTAAAGGTCAGCAGAAGCGAACCGCACGGCGGGATGTCGTAATCCTGGCTGGAATACGCGCTGATCTTGCCAGTAAACGGATCGAACTGTTCAACGCAAACGTCGGCGCCTTTGAGAGACTCGTCAAGCTGAATCTTGCCCTTGGCGTACGAATCCATGCTAGCGTTGCAGATAAAGAGAATAAACGCGTTCTCCGTTTGACGCAGCATGTGGAACGTGTCGGTCGAAGCCGTTTCCGGAACCAGACGAATCGGCTGATTGTTCAAATCGAGTTCGTCAATCGTTTTGGTTTGCATGGCGGCTGTTACATTTTCTGCCATCTTTTGAATCTCGGCTGACTGTTTGTCGAGCGGAACGCCTTCTACGAACTTAATCGTTCCGCCCAGCGAAACGACCTTTCCGTTTTTCTTGACGTACTGATTGAGCAATTTGAGCGTCGGGACGTCGATATTTTCCAGCGCGTCCGGCAGGACGACGTAATCGTACTGCGCCTTGCCGACGACAAACTTGCCGGAATCGGAAATGCGCCCGATTTGTTCAATGACGTATTCAGAACCGATGTCGTAGTCCGCCTGAAGTTCTTCCAGACGTTTAATCGTATCTCTGAAAACGTTTCCAATTCTGCCAAGATTACCGTGGCGCTGATACATCCAGGCGGTCGTCGTCGGTTCAATGAGCAGGAATCGCTGCTCGGTCAATTCGCCCGACGAAAGCATATAGGACAACCGAGTCCAGTAGTCCGCCAGATATTTGTACTGTTCAAAGCAGGGGGAATGATACGAGAACGACTGCGGATGGTCGTGCTTTCTCGCCCCGCGAATGGTGATGTAGGACAAATGCTCGTCCGTCGTGTTGACGCCGACGGCATACGACCAGTCGCCCAATCGTTTGAGGTCTTCAAAGCGAATGTCCCAGCCGCCGGCTCCGTAGTTTTCCGACAGCGTTCTGGACAATCCGTTTTGATGAGCGACCGACGACAGTTCGCGTCCCGCTCGAGAGTTCCCAAACTGACCGCCGTCGCGGCTGTACGTGTTCATCAACATGTCGATTGCCGGACGCTGATGCCAGTAGTACATCGCCATGTTGTCCGGACCGTGAGCGGCGTTAGGCCAGCCGTGTTCCCAATAATGTCCTGTCCATTCCATTCCGTTGGCTTCGCACCAGTTGTGAACCGGTCTTCCCCAGCGTTCCGTAAACAGATAGCACAGGGTTTGAAAATAATCGTGACGAACGCGGCGCCAGTCGCCGGCTTCTTCAACCAAAGAATTCATATTGTCGACGATGCTGTATCCGTGCTGCTTTTCAAAAACTTCCGGCAAATCGTCCGTCCAGGACAAATGCCCGGCGGGAGTGATCTGCGCTTCATCCGAGAAAATGCCCGGGCAGCGTTTTCCAAACTGGTCGCCGATATGCTTTTTGTACGCTTCGTGAGTAATCTCGATAAACTTCTCTGTAACGCCGGGCTTCATCAAATCGACGTAATACATTCCGCCGTACCATTGAGACGCGCCCGCCCACTTGTACTG
>CACXSS010000225.1 GCA_902770245.1 uncultured Planctomycetota bacterium
TCGGCGTCAACTGGGCGCTGGCGCTGACGGGTATATTCATCTACGCCGTTTTGAAGAACCATTCCAAGTACATTTCCATGACGCTTTACCTGCTCATGGGCTGGATGATAATTTTCGCGCTCAAGCCGCTGCTGGACGCGACGCCGGCGCCGGTACTTCGATTCCTGGTTTACGGCGGGCTGGCGTACACCGCCGGCTGCTATTTCTATCTGAAAAAGAACTGCTCCTGGTCGCACCCGGTCTGGCACTTGTTTGTCCTCGCCGGCTCGTTCTTCCACTTTATCGCGGCGTACATAATTTACTGAGAAGAAAGCGCCTTCGGGGGTTTCCCGAAGGCGTTCTTTTAAAGCCAGATTAGCTACGACCTAATTATTATTTTCTTTTTCTTCAATGACGTCGAGCCATCTTTGAGCCTTAGTAAAGCCGTTTTGAACGCCTTGTTTAATCAAGGCAATGCCCTTTTCTTTATCTTGAGCGATACCCTCCCCATAATAATAGCAACTTCCAAGCTCTGATTGAGCTATTGCAAAACCTTGATCAGCAGATTTCTGCAACCATTTTACCCCTTCTGGCTTGTTTTCAGGAATGTTATTACCTGTGAGAAGACAATGACCGTAAGCAAACTGAGCTTCCGCATTTCCTTCTTCTGCTGCTTTCTGAATTCTTGGAATATTGGGGTTATCAACGTCCTCACTGTCCAATGTAAACCTTCGTTCCGGTGGTTTCACGAAAATTATAATGGCTACAAGTGTCAACAAAATTGCTGTAATTGCAAAAAAGAGTTTGATTTTCATGATAAGTCCTCCTATAAAATGAATGAATGTATGACAATATAGTAACATAACAAAAAGACAAAATCAAGCCCCGGAGGAGAATTTTTTAAGATTTTTCTCAAAAAAATGATGTTATTCTTGATTTTCGTTCTTTTTTTCTGCTTCTTCTTGCTCCCATTGAGCCCAATAATCCCAAACGGGAAACCCGTTTTTCTCCGCTTTCTCTGCCCATTTACGGGCTTCTGCTTTGTCTTGCGGAACGCCGTCGCCCTTAAAGTAAAGATAAGCCAAAGCTCCTTGAGCAAACGGATTATTTTGGTCAGCAGCTTTACGAATCCATTCAACGCCCATTTCTTTGTCTTGGGGAATGCCACGACCAGAAAACAAGTAATACCCATAGATATATTGTGCAGTATTATCCCCCTCTTCGGCGTATTTTTTAACAACAAGAACGTCAAAAAGAGGTTCTTCGTCCATATCTTCAAATGATCTTTCCACAAAAGTTGAGGACTTAAAGTCCACTATTGGCGGTGTAAACCCAGGAGAAATAGTCATAATATAGCAAATCACGACATCAACAATTAAAAGGATTAACAACAGGATAACAACAACCAAAAAGTACTTTAATATTTTCATGATAAATCCTCCTATAAAAGAATGAATGTATGACATTATAGTAACATAATAAAATAACAAAATCAAGTCCCGGACGAGATTTTTTAAGATTTTTCTCAAAAAAGTGAAAAATTAGCCATTTAGCAAAGGATTTTTAGGAGGCTTCTACCGCAAAGCGTAAGAGCAGTCAATACTTTGCGAACTTTGCGTTCTTTGCGGCTTAAAATTCTTTGGCGGCTGATACAGCCGCGATCCAGCAGGTCAGAGCGTCTGCCACGTTCTCAAGCTTTTTGGAGGCTTCCGCCGCAATGCGCTCCCCTCGAGCAGTTCCCCTCTCGCAACTCGCAACTCGCAACTCGCAACTCACTTTTCTTCACCTGCTTGTCAAATCTAAATTATATAGTATAATACTCCACTTAAAGCGCGCCGGTATTTACGATAACGAATAGCGGACGGGAATCATTTTTTAGTTTTTTGCGCGCTGAGCCGTCCGTTGCTCGTTGATGGAGGAAGTTATATGAAGACTATCAGGATTGCGGACGCCACGCTGCGTATGTCGCCCGTCAGCGCTGATAACGCGCTGGGTTTCAAGGAGAAAATCGAAATCGTCAGACAATTAAATCGACTTCACGTCGACGTGATTGAAACGGCGCTTTTGCGAAACGGCAAATCCGACGTCCTATTCCTACATAGCGCAGCCTCCATTGTAGATGGGATTTTGTCGTGTCCGGTTACTCTGGATGAATCCGCCATTACGGCAACGTGGGACGCCGTCAAGGTCGCCCAGCGTCCTCGTTTGAACTTGCTGGCGCCGGTTTCGACGGTTCAGATGGAATACCAGCTTCATCAAAAGCCGGCGGCGGTTCTGGAATCCTTCGAGAAGATGACGCGTCTGGCGAAACAGCTCGGCGCTCAGGTGGAAGTGTCGCTTCTGGACGCTACCCGGGCGGAACGCGAGTTCCTCGTTCAGGCTCTGCAGGCGGTAGTCGACAACGGCGCGGACGTCGTTACGATTTGCGACACCGCCGGGACGATGTTCCCGCCGGAGTTCGTCCGGTTTATTGCGGAACTCATTGAAGCGGTTCCGCAGCTGAAAAACGTGGAACTGTCGGTTGAATGTTCAGACGCAATGCACATTGCCACAGCGTGCGCGGCGCAGTGTCTGGAACTCAACGTAACCCAGTTCAAAACGGCGATTGACTCTCCAGACGCGCTGTCGCTGAGCCAGTTTGGCGATCTGATTCGAATCAAAGGGCGCGCGCTGCAAACGCAGTCCAATTTGAACATGACCAATCTGCACAAGATTGTTACAACTATTTCCGAGATTATCCAGGACAAACAGGAAGTCGCGTCAACAAAAGAGCTGGCGTCGCGGTCGGCGGATCAGCCGGAACTGTTCCTCTTGTCCGCAGCAGACGACATGGAGTCCGTTGCATCGGCGGTAAGCCATTTGGGATACGATTTGTCAGCCGACGACCTGGGCAAGGTCTACGAGGAAGTCAGCCGAATTTCCCAGAAAAAGAAGGTCGGAATCGGTCTGAAGGATCTCGACGCGATTGTTGCTACAGTCGCTCTGCAGGCTCCGCCGGTATACCAGCTCAAGAGTTTTGTCATCAACAGCGGAAACGAAATCTCCGCTATGGCAAACGTGATTCTGGTTAAGGACGGCGAAGAAGTTCAGGGGTTCAGCATCGGCGACGGTCCGGTTGACGCGGCGTTTATGTCGATTGAAAACATCGTCGGCCGTCATTTCGAACTGGACGATTTTAAAATTTCAGCTGTTACAGAAGGACGGGAAGCGGTCGGGTCGAGCGTCGTTCGGCTTCGGTCGCGCGGAAAACTCTATTCCGGAAAGGGCGTTTCGACGGACATTATCGGAGCCGCCATTCGCGCCTATATCAACGCCTTAAACAAGATTTGCTACGATGAGGAGGAGAAAGAATGAAACTGTCCTTTTCCACGAACAGATGGAATGAATACAATATCGACCAGTTTATCGATATTGCTGTCGAATACAAGTTCAACGGGATTGAAATTCACGACGTCAAGCCGCTGCTCGACCCGTCGCAGCCTGGGCGGCTGACGTCTATTTACCGCCGGATGCTGGAAAACCGTTTGGAAGTTTCCTGCATTGACCTCGTTACGGACATTACCGTAGACGCTCAAGCGGCGCAAGAGGAACTGACGCTTTGCATTGAAGCGGCAAAACGGCTCAAGACTCCGTTTATTCGTTTGAAGGCGATTACCGGCGACGAATCCAAAGTCGTTCCGTTTTTGGAACAGGTTCTCCCGCAGGCGCAAGACGCGAACGTCGTTCTGCTGATTGAAACGGTTGGCATCTATGCCAACACCGCCAAGCTGCGCGCTCTGTTTGAGTCCTTCGTCAGCGACAATCTGGCGGCGTTGTGGGATCTCCATCACCCGTTCCGCGTTTGCGGAGAAGCCCCGGAAACGACCGTGAAAAACCTCGGCGCGTATATTCGTCACGTTCATATTAAAGACTCGCAAAGCGCAAACGAACTGTCGCTTGTCGGGGAAGGTTCGCTGCCGATTGAAGAAATCATGAACGGCTTGCGATCGCTCAACTACGACGGGTTCGTTTCAATCGAATGGGATCCGGCGTGGGATGAAATCTCCGATGTGGATATTGTCTTCCCGCACTTTGTCAACTACATGAGCCAGTTTGAACTGGCGCGCGCCAACACGCCGCTGTACGACAACAACGCTCATAACGGCAAATACGTCTGGAAGAAAGAGACGCTGATCCTGGCGTTCAAATACACGACGCTGGACTATACCCGCACGTACTCGGAGTTTCGCGACGATGTCGACCGGTTTGCTCGAACCCTTATCGCCATGGGCGTTACGCCGGGCAAAAAAGTTGCCGTCTGGATGACGAACCTGCCGCAGTGGTACATCGCGTTTTGGGCGACGACCAAAATCGGCGCGATTCTTGTAACAGTCAACACAGCGTACAAAATCGCCGAGGCGGAATACCTGCTCAAACAGTCCGATACGCATACGCTCGTTCTGGAACGGGGGTTCCGCGATTCCAACTACGCCGGGATTATTAACGAGCTGTGTCCTGAACTGTCACAGACGAAGTCCGGCGACCCGCTTCGCGCTAAACGTCTGCCGTTTTTGAGAAACGTGATTACCGTCGGGTTCTCTACAAAGGGCGCGATTACGTGGGAAGAAGCGCTTACCAAGGCGAAGAGCGTCCCAATGGAAGAACTGCGCCGGCGCGCCGCCGCGGTCAACATTCACGACGTCTGCAACATGCAGTACACCTCCGGCACGACGGGGTTCCCCAAAGGCGTTATGCTTACCCATTACGGGGTTGTCAATAACGGCAAATGCATCGGCGACCGCATGGACTTGTCTACTGCAGACCGCATGATGATTCAGGTTCCCATGTTCCACTGCTTTGGAATGGTTTTGGCGATGACGGCGTCCATGACGCACGGCGCGACGCTCAATCCGCTGCCGTACTTCTCCGCCAAACCGGCGCTGGCGTGCATCAACCAGGAAAAGATTACGTGTTTCCACGGCGTCCCGACGATGTTCATCGCCATGCTGGGGCATCCCGATTTCCCGAAGACGGATTTCTCGTACATGAGAACCGGCATCATGGCGGGGTCGCCATGTCCGATTGCCGTCATGCGCGACGTTATCGACAAAATGCACATGACGGAAATTACGATCGTTTACGGTCAGACGGAGGCGTCGCCCGGCTGTACGATGTCGACGACGTCCGACCCGATTGAAGACCGCGTTACCGGCGTCGGTCGGGATTTGCCAGAATGTGAGAACAAGATCATCGATCCGGAAACCGGGAAAGAGCTGGGCGACAACCAGATCGGCGAGTTCATCACGCGGGGATACCACGTCATGAAAGGGTACTATAAAATGCCCAAGGAAACGGCTCAGGCTATCGACGCCGACGGCTGGCTTCATACCGGCGACCTTGCGCTTCGCACTCCCGAAGGGAACTATCGCATTACCGGACGTCTGAAGGACATGATTATTCGCGGCGGTGAAAACATCTATCCGAAAGAAATTGAGGAATTCATTTACACCAACCCGAAAGTTCAGGACGTTCAGGTTATCGGCATTCCAGACAAAGCTCTCGGCGAGGAAATCCTCGCGGCGGTTATTCTCAAGCCGGGCGAAACCATGACCGCGGAAGAGCTTCAGGACTTCGTCCGCCGCTCGATGGCGAAACACAAAGTCCCGCGATACGTAGACTTTGTCGACGCATTCCCGCAGAACGCCGCCGGCAAGATTCTCAAATACAAAATGCGGGAAGACGCCATCCAACGGCTTCACATCGCCAAAGTCGACGGTATTGTGGCTGAATAATATGAAGTGCGACGGCTTGCCGTCGCTTTCATCACAAGTTCCGCAAAGAACTTCATAAAACGTTATTCGTGCCAGAGCCGTACTGAATATAAAAATAGAATAATCCGACGATGGATATTATTTTTGTTAGTACGTTTCTGGCGCGAAATACTTTTACGGCAGTTCTCAACGCTTTTTGTTAAACAGCGACGTCAAGTCGTCGCTCCCAAACGAATTATCTGCTCCCCTATTGACAATATTCTTCGTTTTGATATATTATTATATACATTTGATTCAGTTGCGAGCGTAACTCAGTTGGTAGAGTGGTAGCTTCCCAAGCTGCAAGTCGCGGGTTCGAACCCCGTCGCTCGCTTTTCGCCTTTGCCCCCGTTCGATGGCAAAGGTTTTTTTATTCTCCCTAAAGGTCTTTCCCCAGCTTTCCCCGCCTTCGTCGTCCCATGTCAGCCGACAGTTCCGCAATTCCTTCTGACGAATCGCTGTCCAGCGCCGCTCCCGAGGTCGTTCGGCTATCCAGCCGAGACAATCGGGCGCTGATACGGATTATATTCTGGATGACGCTGCCGGTGTTTCTGGAACAGATTTTGGGGTTGCTGGTTTCGACGTCCGACTTCCTCATCACGGGGAAATTTCTTCAAAAAGAGCATTTAGCCGCCGTCTGCTCTTCCGCTTACGTTGTCTGGGGAATACAGAGCATATTTACATTCGTTTCCGTCGGCGCAACGGCGATGGCGGCGCGGTATATCGGCGGCGGAATGCCGGAGAAAGCCAACCGCGCCATGCATCAGGCGTTTAACGTCGGGCTTGGTCTGACCGTAATCGCGATGGGAATCTGGTTCGGCTTTTCACGACAGATTGTCGATGGGCTTCATCTGGAAGGCGCAGCAAGCGCTCTGGCGGCGAAATACCTCTGGATTGTCTTGCCGACAACGCCGTTGATTATGATAACCTCCGTTGGAACGGCGTCTCTGCGCGGGGCGGGCAACATGGCTTGCGGGCTGTGGGTGATGATCGCCGTCAACGCGGTCAACATTCTCGTTTCGTGGAGTTTGGCAACCGGCGTCTGCGGTCTGCCCAACCTCGGATTTATCGGCGTTGCTCTGGGTACGACAAGCGGGTTTATCGTCGGCGCCGTTGTAACGCTCGTTCTGGTCTTTCGCGGCAGTTACGGACTGAAAATCCGATGGAGAATGTTCAAACCGGAATGGCGCGTAATACGTCAGCTGCTCTGGATTAGCATTCCCGCCGGCATTGACATGATGACCATTATCGGATGTCAGCTCTGGTTTTTAGGGCTGATTAACTCGCTGGGCGTATCGGCGTCGGCGGTTCACGGAGTCGCCTTGCGCGTGGAATCGTGGGGATTCGCGCCGTTAAACGCCTTTAGCATGACTGCGACGACCGTTGTCGGACAGTTCCTCGGGGCGAGAAAGCCGGAAATGTCGATTCGTTCGACGTTTATAATCATGGGGCTTGCGGCTGTGTTTTCCGTCTGCGCCTGTTCTGTTTACTACTTTGGCGCGGAAATCACGCCGTATCTGTTTTTGAAATCGAACCAAACCGCGTTGGCAAAAGCCTGCGTTCCGCTGTTAAAACTCATCGCGTACTGCGCCCCGGCTTGCGTTGTGATGATGACGCTTTCCGGCGCTCTTCGCGGGGCGGGCGACACCCGCGTCCCGATGGTGATTTCCCTCATCGGGTTCCTGTTCGTGAGAATCGTCCTGACATACGTTTTGGCGTTCGACCAGTTCACCGTATTCGGCATGCCGTTCCGCGGTCTGAACATGGGCGTAACCGGCGCCTGGATCGGCATGACGTCCGACATCACCGTCCGCGGCATCCTGCTCACCTTCCGCTTCTTCCACGGCGGCTGGAAACGCATTGCAATAGAGTGAGAGGCAAGACACTTTGCTGTCTGTTTGTTCTTGACAAAATCGGAGATATAAAGTATCATATTAATAATGGAATTCAGCGGACGGCTGAGTATTCCTTGTTCATTTCCGTTTAAACCTGTAAGAAGATTTAGTAGAGGAATAAATATGAAAGCGTTTATTCGTTTTTTAATCGTGTTATTGATAATTGCCGTTGTTATTGGACTGTGCGGGTTGATTTCCTATAACGGTTTGATTCGTAAAGACGAAACCGTCAAGCAGACGTGGAGCGACATTGACGCTCAGCTGCAGCGGCGGGCGGAGTTGATTCCCAATCTCGTTAATACGGTCAAGGGCTACGCGGCTCACGAGGAAAAGATTTTTGCGGAAGTCGCCCAGGCGCGGGAGAATCTCGTCAAGGCGGCAACTCCCGCCGACAAGGCGGCTGCTGACGCGGAACTCAACACGGCTGTCGGACGTCTGCTGGCAATTTCCGAAAGCTATCCGGAACTCAAAGCGGCGGACGCGTTCGTTCGGCTTCAGGACGAGCTGGCGGGCACGGAAAACCGAATCGCCGTCGCCCGAACCCGATACAACGAAGCCGTCAAGATTTACAACGCTGCTATTCGCGGCATTCCCGGCGTCTATTACGCTAAATCCCTGAAATTGGAACCCGCTGCGTTTTACGAAGTCCCCGCAGGTCGAGAGTCTGTCGAAGCAGTCCCGGAAGTTCAGTTCTGAGGGAGACGTCTGAATGAAATTAGCGTCGATCGTTTCTAACCTGTTACACGTCGTCCTGTTTGCGGCGCTAACGCTTGTATCAGCGTCGAAAGCCAACGCGGAATTCGCCGTTCCGCCGCTGACCGGGCGCGTTGTTGACGCTGGCAGCGTTTTCACGCCTGATGAATCCGCTCAAATTGAATCGGCGATTCTCCGTCTGGAATCCGCAACCGGCGGGCAGATGGTTGTTACAACGCTGCCGTCGCTGGAAGGACTGTCGATTGAAGACGTCGGGATCCGCCTCGGCGACGCGTGGGAAATCGGCAATAAAGGCAAAGACGACGGCGCGATTCTGATTATCGTCGTTCCAGAACGCAAGATGAGACTGGAAGTCGGGCTTGGCTGGGAAGGCCCGATTAACGACGCCCGCGCCGGAGACGTCATTCGCGGTCTTGCCCCGTTTTTCAGAGAAAACAAGTACGCTGACGGCGCGGTCTGGGCGGTCGAAAGCGTTCAGCAGTACGTAACCGGAAAAGAGGTTGACCGAACGGTTTCCGCGCCAGCGTCTGCCGCGGCAAATACTGACAATACAGAATCGGGTACAGAGGAAAACAGCTTGTTATATACAATACTCGGCGTTTTCTGCTCGATTCCTCTTTTTGCGCTCTTGTTTTGGTGTCTATGGGCGATGTTTGTGATTGTTGTCCTGGTTCCGATTTGGCTAATCGTCGCTCTGATTTTGACGTTGTTTGGAATCGACTGCCCCTTTCCGGACGTTTCGATGTTGCTGGGATTTGGCATATTCCCCGTCTTGTCGTCTAGCGGTGGTGGCGTAGGTTCAAGCGGTTCCGGCGGATCCAGTTCTTCCGGCGGTTCCTCGGGCGGCTATTCCGGCGGGGGCGGAAGTTTCGGAGGCGGCGGAGCGTCGGGAGGCTGGTGAGAATTAGTAATGAGTGATTAGTAATTGCGCAAAGCGCTCATCATCCCCTATTACCCATTCCCTTCTTTTTTCATGTGCGATAAATATTGGGTTGCGAAAATAGGTGATTTTTATTTTTGAACGCAGAAGACGCAGACTCCTCGCAGACAACGCAGAAGCAAGCGAACATGTGTCAAAGACGCCTGATTCTCAGGCTATGACACGATGTCCGCTTGCGATTTTTAATATTTATCCGGGAATGTGCGAAGCCGCACGGGCAGAAGGACAAGGTTATGCCTCCGAAAAAGCTTTTTCGGCGCTACCCACGTCAAATTAGGAACCGACCTTGTCGGTGGCGTAGACAACGAAGTTGGCGTCGTCGCCACATTCCCAGCCCGTCTCTGCGTATTCTGCGGATATTCTGCGGTCTCTGCGTTCCCTTTCCTTTTTCTGGCTCCCCAAAAATTTGAGCGCACCCCCTCCCCAAAAATAATTATCCACCCCCTCTTGTATTTATTCTCAGGATTATTAAAATTTTAAATGGGGGTGTATAAGTAAACATAATAGATGGTAATTCATTGACAAGTTACGTCTCGAAAGAGTCGAGGCTTTTATCGATGGAGCTTAATATACTGTACTTTAATGAATGTGAGGTAGCATGATGATTAACAGGTCAACGTTCATGATCTCCGCTTCCGCTATTATTTGCGTATGCTGCGGCCTGTCCTTTGCAGACCCCGCCACAGATTCGCTAAACGGTAAAGAGATCCTAAAAGAATTACAAGTCCAGCGCGACCAGAGCGAAATTGCGCTGCGTGGACGGACGAGAAGACGAGGTTATGTCTCCCCAAGTTATGGAACATACGCCCCCAAATCGGCTACCGTCCCTGCCAAAAAGGACGAACAGCAGAAAGAAGAAAAAGCCGCTAAAGACGACGCGGTAAAACAGGATCAGAAAGACGTCAAAGACGCAGCCCAAACTGAACAGAAAGACGTCAAAGACGCAACCCAAACTGAGCAGAAAGATGTCAAAGACGCAGCCCAAACTGAACAGAAAGACGCTAAAGACGCAGCCAAGACGGAAGAAAAAGACGCTAAAGACGCTGACGCCAAGAAGGATGAGAAAGACGCCAAAGACGATGAGGCTAAAAAAGAAGAACCCGCTTCTCCGTTCAAAGATCCGCAGGCGGCTCTTGCTTTCCAGGAGTTCAACAATTTCCGTATTCGCAACGGTCTGAGACCATGTGAGTTCAGCCAGAATTTACAGAACATAGCTCAGTGGCATTCCAACAATATGTACAATCGACGTCAGATGTACCACAGCGGTGTAGGCGGCGTTGCAGAGAACGTGTTTATGGGAAGTTCCTCTGGCGTTTATGCCGTGCGAGTCTGGATTAACAGCCCCGGTCATCGCGCCAACATGCTCGGACCGTATCGCCGCGTTGGAATTGCCAGAACAGGCGGTTTCTTTACGATGGTTTTGCAGTAGATAAAAAGATGAATGAAAGGCGGTAACGAAACGACCAACGGGAGTGGAGTTACGCAGTTCGCCAAAGGCGAACCAAAAAGTTGAACTCGTCGTCAGGTTCGCCTGACGGCGAATGCGTAATTCCGTTCGCTAACGCTCACTTCATTACCGCCTTCCATTGATTGACTAATGCCTAAACTAGAATTCTCCCAGACTGTCGTCGAGCAAAGAATTAATTCTTTGCTCGATAATTTTGTCTTTATTTTGGCGGCTTTTTTCAATGCCTTGTTCCATTTGATTGAGCCAGGCTTTCATGCGAGCCAAGTCAAGCTCTCGGCGCTGCTGACGAACGTCAAAGTGTTTTGTGCACAGTTCGGTAATTTCCTTTCGGAGAGCTTCTTTCTGCTCGCCGTCTTTTTCGGTTTTGAACTTACGAACCAACCCTTTGATTTTGAGGTCCAGTTCAGCGTCTTCCTTGAGCAACTTGAATCGTTCCGGATCGTTTCTCTTCATGCCTTCAATGTCGCGAAAACGATTATGAGAGTTTTCGCCGAATCGACCCTGATTTGAGGGTTTGATCATTCCAGGGAAATTCCGCTTTGGCTGAGACGGACCTTTATTTGGCTTGACGCCTGGAGCGCCCATCGGATGGTGAAAGCCTTTTCCGAAATTGTTTTCTTGTGCTTCTGCCATGGCAAAGCTGAAAACAACAAAAGCCATTGCAAACATGAAACATAAAAATCTTTTCATTTTAAAACTCTCCAAAGTCGGAAAAATCCTCGTCGTAGTACATGCTGTCAACAGCAACGTCCATATTATCGTAATTGGCGGAAAGACAAATCATTTCCCCTTCAAATTCGGAAAGCTGATTGTCGAAACTGTCTGTCCAATAAACGTTTGCGGCTGAATCTGCAACGGAGCTGCTGTTGGAATTCGCTCCAGAGCCGATAATGCGGGTTATAGCTGACGGCGCCAGCAAAACCGCAGACAGCAAAACGGTTGCCGCCACAGCAAACGCGCCGATTCTCTTTTTATAAACCTTTGAACGGGAAGGAACGGCTGCTGAAACCGACGGAATTGTAAAGGAAACCGGTTTAAGTTCAATTCCCGCATTGGCAAGATTAATCAGCTTATCAAACGTCTGAGCTTGAATGCGTTCCGACTCCGACAGCTGAGCCAAATCGGAATCAGAGCGGCTGACGTCTGTAATAACCGACAATTTTGCCTCCAAAGCGGCAAGCTGAACGTCAGTTAGAATTTCGTCAGGATTAGTTTTGTTATCCATTTGTTATACGTCTCCCAAAATACCGCGCAGCTTTTCCAGCGCGCGATGGCAGTGACTTAAAACCGTCCCCAGGGGCATTTCTACAATGTCTGAAATTTCCGCAAAAGATAACTGCCCATAATATCGGAGCATAAGCGTTTTTTGTTGAATATCAGAAAGCGTTTTCATGGCGGAATACAATTTCTGAATATTTTCAGACAAAACCAGCTTTTGTTCTGCGGATTCCCCGTTGTCGACAGGTTCGAAAGCGCTTTGGATTTCGTTGTTGTCGAAAAACGAGGGACGTCTTTTTCGTCGATAGTCTATTATTAACCTTTCTGCTATGCAAAAAAGGTATTTTTTCGGAGAACCCTGTTCCTGATACGTATTGCGAGCCGACCACGCCCGACAAAACGTTTCCTGAGTTAAATCTTCCGCAGTGGCGGAATCATAAACCCGGGACTGGATGTACGCTTGAATTCGCGATCCGTACAGGTTGACCCACTGGGCAAACTGTTCTTCATCAGGAACCATTTCCGATTTATTCATCAATCTATAACGAATATACCCGTCTTTTATTGCTCCATATTTCAAATTTTTCGTTCAAAGTCTTATTATAATTAATAAATCTTTAAATTTACACAATATTATACGAAAAAATTAGGGCGTCAAGACCCCAAAACGTTTATTCTGGACAAAACTATTGCAAATTTTAGAATATGATAATACTGACAGATTAAAATGATATTCAGTGATTGGACAGCGTCAAATTTTCAGACGGCAAAAAAATTACTAAATTTGATGTTGATTCTAAAACTACAATGTGGTACAATTGGTTGAAACATTGGCGATAGAGGAAGTCCTGATGTTAAGAATGTTGACAAACCGTAAAAAAAGAATACAATGCGTTCCATCGCAATTATGAATCAAAAGGGCGGCGTTGGCAAAACGACAACGTCCGTCAACCTCAGCGCGGCTTTAGCCATGTCCGGTAAACGGGTTTTGCTTATCGACATGGATCCGCAGGCGCACGCCACGCTCCATTTGGGCGTCAATACCGAATCGGGAGAAAAGAACACGATTTACGACGTGCTGGTAGACGACGTGTCGCTGGCGTCGGCGAAAACCGTCATCAACGACAATTTCCATCTGGTCGGTTCCGATTTGGATTTGGCTGCGGCAGAAATGGAGCTTTCCGGCGTTGTCGGTCGGGAACTGATTTTGCGAGATAAACTCAAAGAAGATAGCGAGTCGTACGATTACCTCATAATTGACTGCCCGCCGTCGCTGGGCGTATTGACGCTCAATGCGTTGGTTGCGGTAGAAGAAGCGTTTATTCCCATGCAGCCGCATTTTCTGGCTCTCCATGGTTTGACAAAACTCCTTCAAACGATCCAGCTGATTAACAAGCGGCTGAACTCGAAACTGCGCGTGTCCGGCGTTATCATGTGCATGTACGACGGCAGCGCCAGACTGACCAGCGAAGTAACCGGAGACGTCGAGGAGTTTTTCCAGGTTCAGCACGGCGGAAACACTCCGTGGGCAAACGCAAGAATTTTCAACACTCATATCCGAAAAAACGTTCGTTTGGCAGAAGCGCCCAGCTTCGGGACGGACATTTTTACCTACGATCCCAAATGCCCGGGCGCGCTGGATTACCTCGCCTTGGCGGACGAGGTCATTCAACTTGAAGAACCAACAGAGCAGGGGAATTGATTATTGTTCT
>CACXSS010000226.1 GCA_902770245.1 uncultured Planctomycetota bacterium
TGGCGACGACGCCAACTTCGTTGTCTACGCCACGATTCCCGCCCGATAAATATTAAAAATCGCAAGCGAACATCGTGTCATAGCCTGAGAATCAGGCGTAGATGACACATGTTCGCTTGCTTCTGCGTTGTCTGCGAGGAGTCTGCGTCTTCTGCGTTCAAAAATAAAAATTACCTATTTTCGCAACCCAAGATTGAGCGCACCCCAGAAATCGTTAAAAGATAATATAATTATCAGATAACCATTAGGGGTGCGACGGCTTGCTATCGCACCCCTGTTTTTACGCTTTGCGCAATTCCTAATTCCGAATTCCGCATTCCGAATTATTTTTACTCCCACTCAATTGTAGCGGAGGGCTTTTTGCTGATGTCGTAAACGACGCGGTTGACGCCGTCGACTTCCGCCATGATGCGGTCTGCCATCGTTTCGAGAACTTCGTACGGCAAGTGAGTCCAGGTCGCCGTCATGAAGTCAATCGTATTGACCGAACGAATGGCGACGGCGTTTTCGTACGTGCGTTCGCCGTCTTTGACGCCCACGGATTTGACAGGCAGGAGAATGGCAAACGTCTGTGACGTTTTTTCATTCCAGCCGGACTTTTTGAGTTCTTCTCGAACGATAGCGTCCGCTTCGCGAAGAATGTCGAGCTTCGCCTTGGTCAGTTCGCCCAGGCAGCGAACGCCCAACCCAGGTCCCGGGAACGGCTGACGCTTGACCATGTCGTCTGAAAGACCCAGCACGGCGCCGAGCTGACGAACTTCGTCTTTGAACAGGTCTTTGAGCGGTTCGACGAGTTCAAATTTGAGGTCGTCCGGCAACCCGCCGACGTTGTGATGGTGTTTGATAATCTTCGCGTTACAGCCAGGGATTCCGCTTTCGATAATATCCGGGTAAATGGTTCCCTGCGCCAAAAACTGGGCGTCGCCGAGTTTTTTCGCCTCTTCCGCGAAGCAGTCGATAAACGCCTTGCCGATAATCTTGCGCTTTTGCTGCGGTTCTTCAACGCCAGCCAAGCGTTCGAGGAAATAGGATTCTCTGTCCAAGGCGTGCAAGTCCGTTTTGAACTGCTTGGAGAACGTTTCGATAACGCTTTCCGGCTCGCCTTTTCGCATCAAACCGGTATCGACGAAAATGCAGGACAGCCGATCGCCAATCGCCTTGTAAATCAAAGCCGCGACAACGGAAGAATCCACGCCGCCGGAAAGACCGCAAACAACGCGGCCGTCGCCGACCTGCTGACGAATCTCTTCAACTGCGTTTTCCGCAAACTTTTCCATCGTCCAGGAACCGGAGCAATGGCAGACGTCCTTGAGGAACGTTTCCAACAGAGCGATTCCGTCGTCCGTCAGCTCGAAATCTTTGATTGTCGGCAATTCCAGAGCTTCGACTTCCGGGGAAATCTCGTTGCCCAGCGGGTTGTCTGTGTAGACCAATCCGACCGGATTCATCTGTTTAATTTGTTCTGCGGTTACTTCATGTCCGACCATCTGGCAGAACACGTTAAGTCCACGAACGCGGCGAGCGTACAGCTGAGCGTTCTTGGAACCAAAGTCGACAACTACAATCTTTTCGCTGACTAAACTCATGGTTTGTTGAATAATAAATAAAGGACAATGGATAATGGAAAATTGCAAGCGGTTCCCTTCTCAGCGGGAAAAAAAAGAACGAACGCAACGCTTCGTCTCGACTTGCGCTTCTCACATCTAAAAAAATAATTATATCAAAATTTTTAGACTTTTCAAGGAACGCCCCGGCATTGACATTTACTTTTTTCAAAATATAATTTTAAATAAAATACAGACGCGATAGCGTTCCCCTGGAACTGCGCAGCAGTTCAATTTTAATAGCCGTGGGTTTTAACCCACGGTACAAGAGAAAAGCATATAAAAACATCGACAAATACTCTTTTTCTTCTTCCCGGCGCGTATAGCGTTGGGAGGAAGAAAAAAAGGTTGACTCGATTAGAGAATATACTCGTTTTCCTCAGTCCCCCCCCTTCACTCCCATGCGAATTACATCAATTATCCTCACAGCGTTTCTTGCCGCCGTTGCCGCGGCAGAAGAATTCAAGCCGGCTCAAACCATGCCGGAAGACGCCATTGTTCTTTTTGACGGCAAAGGCGTTTGCCAGTTCGTCGACAAAGACGGCAAACCTGCCGACCAAAACTGGAAAGTCGAAGACGGATGCCTGGTCGTTTCCAAGTCCGGACACGACTCCAACCACATCCACTCCACCGTCGTTTTCCAGGACGCGGAAATTCACGTTGAATTCTGCACGCCAACCAACTCAGCCGGCAACAGCGGCGTTTACATTCACGGCAAATACGAGATGCAGATTTTCAACTCTGCCAATAAGGAAAAGCCCGACCAGCTGGACTGCGGCGCGCTGTACAACAAGTACGCTCCATTGGTTCAGGCATGCAAACCGGCGGGAGAATGGCAGGTTTACGACATCAAATACACCGCCCCGCGACGGGACGAGTCCGGGAAAATCGTCGAATCCGGCAGAATTACCGCGTATCTCAACGGTCAGCTCGTTCAAAACGACGTTGCGTTTGAAGAGCCGTGGTCTGTTTACCGTCCTGAAATTCGACAGAAATCCGCTTGCATGGACGAGGTCAACAAGGTCATGAAGGAAACCAACGAAGGACCGCTGTTCCTGCAAGACCATTCCGCCCCCGTCAAGTTCAGAAACGTCTGGATTCGGAAAACCCCTTGACAATTACTAAAACGTGGTATAATAAAACTTGTAGAATATACAAAAAGGCTTTTTGACTATATTTTACTGCAAGTTAACGGTTTAATCCGTTGACATAGAATACCTCCAGGATCCAAGCAACCACAATTCCAACATTTGAAGGTATTACTTGCGTTCTAATTATTCTAATTGGGCGCAGGCTGATACATCAAATGGCCCTGTGGTTGGGGTGGATTCTGTGCGTCGGTCTGCCCCATTTTTTATTCTGAGTCACACCGGCGCGATTAATATTATTAGACAGAGATAATTCTTTGTCATAATAATTGCTTGTATTTGAAGCAGACAAGCAGTAAGAAATCTTCCCAATTACAGACATTTTTCAAAAAATTTGAAAACTAACATGAAGACTGAGTCTAAAACAAACAACACTGAAGTCCAAAACTTTCTTGCTTTTTGTAACAAACTTAAATCGCGCGCCTATTGGAAAAACGCAGAAGCAGATTATAGCTGTAGATTTCCACAATCTGTAATTCATGAATTAGAAGAACAATATAACGATGACAACCTGTATTTAGGTATTGTTGGAGAATTCTCATCTGGAAAAAGCACTCTCATTAACGCAATTCTTCACAAGAATCTCCTCAAGGAAGATATCCTTCAGGGAACGACTTGCGCACCAACTTTTATCCAGTTCAATGAAACGTTTGACATCGTTATAAAGTACACTCGAGGAAAAGAGGTAAAGTTTTCCAGTTTGTGCCAGGATAAAACGATTCTCAGCCAGATTAAAAATGGCGAGATTCAAAATATTGATTTCCAAACAGGACTAGTTCGTGATTTTATCGACAAATACACCGCCACTGAGGCGTATTCTGCAAAGCTTTCCAGAGTAACGGTTTATCTTAACAACCCGATTTTACAAAATGGCCTGGTAATCGTTGATACGCCTGGTATTAACGCCAGCAACAAAAGACATTCAACTGTTACCAAGCAAACGTTGGAACGCTACTGCGACGCCGCTGTTATTTTGACGCCTGCAAACGCTCCATGTTCCGAAACGTTAAACAACTTTGTCCAAAAGAACCTCGCCGGGCTGGAAAATCGATGTTTGGGAATTGTTTCTAAAATCGACACGCTTCGCCGCATTGCAGATCAGAACAGTATGGTCGATTTTGTGAAAAAGAGATTCAAATCTGAACTAGGTAAACCGTTGGCGGCAGTAGCTCCGGTAAGCGCACTTTACAGTCAGGGAGAAAACGAAGACGCTCCACCGCTTAAACCAGAACTATACGAGCATTACAAAACAATGTTCCTTGAATTCGAAAAAATAATTCAGGAACGACTTATTAACGGACGTGAAGCCATTCTCGCCCAGAGCTTGCATAAATCCAACGTGGAAACGGTTGAAACCCTTCAAAAATGCCTTGCATCGTTAAAAGAAGAGCATACTCAGCGAAGTCAGGATCTGAAAAACAACAAGCTGTCTGATCTGAAAAAATGGTATGAGGGTTTTAAAAAAGGATATGAAGACAGAGCTGGAAAAAAAACATCGAAATCAGAACTTCGCACAATCTACGATGATATTGAATCTGAAATTTATTATAAGGTAGAGGATAAGATATACAAAAGCAACTCCATCTCCGAAATTAAAAGCTTCCTTCGCAAAAAACTGCCAAAAATCTGCAAAAAATACCAACAGCAAGCCGCTGATTTTCTGAACGAAAGACAAGAGTATTATGTCAAGCTCGAGCAAATTGTCAACAAAGATTTTTTAGAGCAGTTTAACACGGAATTTCGCAATCTGGCTCACAATAAAAAACTTCCCAAGCTTACCCTTCCGAGTTTGCCGAAGAAGGTAGATTCTGTAAGCATTTCAGACATCACCTTTTCAGACTGGGGGCTGGACGATTTGTGGGGTTGGGTGGAATCAACAATTGGCTGGAATCCATTTTTGAATTCAGTGCGAGAGAAAGCGTATGACGCCGCTTCAGATGAATTGGACGACTTTTTAGATTCCTTATGGGCATGGATGAAAAAAGCCAACGCCCAAATGAAACGTTCATCCTTTACATTTTCAGATAAAATCATCAAAGATTATCAACCGACCATTTCTGAAATTATAGCTCAGGAACAATCAGAACTTCAGAAAATCCAAAGACAAAAAAGGCAAATCGAAAAGGATCTTGAAATTCTCCATCAATACGAACTGTCTAGCACAGATTTTTAACTGAAAAGGAATTTTTCATCATGAAAGTCAATGTGAATGATTTTATCGACTTTTGCTCACAGGTCAACTCTCGGAGTTATCTGGACGTAAAAAAGAAAAAGGCAAAGCGACCGTCTGATGATAAAAATCTGTACATTGCTTTTGTCGGCGAGTTTAATTCCGGAAAAAGCGCGCTTATCAACGCCATTCTGCGTCAGAACCTGCTAAAAGTTGACTTCATGTCGGGTACAACTCGCACTCCAACGTTTATTCGATACGGCAAAGATTTTGACATTGTCGTCCAATACACTAACGGACAAACAATTAGCTTTAAGAAGGAGTATCCTGGATGGTCGTCCCGGGATTTAAATTTTGAAACAGGACCGGTTCGCGATTGTATTGATACTTATACAACAACCGAAACGTATTCTGCATGGATTGACAGAGTTACCATTTACCTTGACAACCCTGTATTACAAAACGGACTGGTTATTGTTGACACGCCCAGCTTTAACGTAAGCGCCAGACATTCCTCCACTGCTGCCAAACAGGTT
>CACXSS010000227.1 GCA_902770245.1 uncultured Planctomycetota bacterium
ACGACTTCTCCCATGAGACGATAAACGTGAGCGCATGTATCGAAGCAGATCGGTTTCATCTTGTCAGCATCGGGCTTGCCGTCTGTCATTGCAGACTCTTCGACGGCGCAGTTGACGATTTTGCCGACGACGTTGCAATTGCTTTCGTTCATCGATACGAGCTCACATTCAAGGACAAGCGGCAATTCGTTGATAACAGGCGCGTCAACGAACTCGCTTTTAACGGTTGTGAATCCGCTTTTAGCAACCTTGTCCGGCGTTTTGTTTCCGCTTACGATGCCGAGGTAGTCGCAAGACTTGACCGTCGGCGCGGTTCCGAACGCGACCGTAAACGCCTTTTTAGCGGCAATGTTTGCCCACGTTTTATGAGCGGTGTCAATGCAGATGGTAATCTCATCTTCCAGCGTGATTCCGCCCCAGGCGGCGTTCATGACGTCCGGCGTTCCGTCCTCGTTATAAGAGGCAATCATCAAAACCGGCATTGGGAACATCAAATTTTTTACGCCAAGGTTTTTCTTCATCTTATCAATCCTTTCTTGTATGGCTGCGTCATATCGTGATTCGATTTGAAAACTATAATGTTCAATAGGAATAATTGATTCATTTTGAAAGTAATAATATCGTACCGCAAAAAACAATAATAAGCAAGAGGGGGTAGACATGGGTGCATTGTTCCAAATCAAAACCACCTATTTTCGCAACCCAATTTTGAACGCGCCACAATCTTCGTTTTCTCCCCGCCAAGGTCTTGACTTTTGCTCTCGCTGCCGTATAATTAGCAATAACGTTATAGTTGAAGAGTTTAGTTCCCTATCGTTAAGTACACTACAATTATGTTCAGAGATATGAGACGCGCCGGGCAGCGTCTTTCTGACGAAGAGACGTTAAACGTTCTCAAATCAGCTAAACGCGGCGTTTTGTCCATGATCGGAGACGACGGCTGGCCGTATGGGGTTTATCTCAATCCGTTTTATAACGACGCTGACGGTCGAATCTATTTTCACGGTTCCAAAGTTGGACATAAAACAGATTCCCTTCGCGCTGACAACCGGGTTTCCTTTACGGTTATTGACGACGGGGTTCAAGACAACCCGGGCTGGGCGCTGACGTTTCGCAGCGTCGTGGTTTTTGGTCGAATTGAGTTCGTCGCCGATCGCGATTTTGCAATAGAAATCTGCCGCCGGCTGGCAAAGCGGTTTAATCCAGACGACGCAGATATAGAAGACGAAATTCGCCGCGCCAGCGCCGCCGTTCAAGTTTTAGCCCTCATTCCAGAACACATTACAGGCAAACGAATTCACGAAGCGTAAGGGAACTTCCAACAAGTTTTAACCCCCAGATTATAACCATGATTAAAAAGACGTTAGCGATTGCAATAGCCGCGCCGGCGTTTTCTGAAGGAGTAAACAAGATGACATCTCAACCATTGTCAGAAAAAGAAATTTGTATTGTCGATATCGGAGCGGCGCTCGCCCGGGGCGATCAGTCGGCTTTGGCTGGTGCGTTCAATCGAGGATTTGACGCTCAAGTGACGCTGGCGGAAGCCAAAGAGTACGTCGGTCAGCTTTACGCGTATTGCGGTTTCCCGCGCGCGCTCAATGCGGCGGCAACGCTTCAAAACGTCGTCAAGGAACGACAGTCGGCAGGCAAGCCGGTTTTGGAAGGCGTCGCCCCGTCCCCCGCTCCTCAAGGGTCTGCCCTGACGTTCGGAACGGAGAATCAGACCAAACTTTGCGGCGGTCCCGTCAAAGGCGCTCTGTTTGACTTCCATCCGCAGTTGGACGAATATCTTAAAGCGCACCTTTTTGGCGACATTTTCGCTCGAGACAACGTTTCGTGGCGGGATCGGGAAATTCTCACCGTCGCGGCTCTGGCGGCTCGACCGGAAACCAAACCGCAGATGAACGCTCATCTGAACATCGCAATGATCAACGGTTTAACTCAACAGCAGGGCGACTTTATCGTCAAGCGGGTTGTCTGTCCGTCTGATCCGGCTCTGCTGCCGTCTGACTGGTCGGCGTTTCCTGTTGGAGATCCAAACGACGCGTACGCGAAATACTTCATCGGACGCAGTTATTTGGCGGTTCTTTCCAAAACTCAGGTCTTTACGTGCGCTGTTACGTTTGAACCGGGCTGCCGAAACAACTGGCACATTCATCACGCTTCCAAAGGCGGAGGACAGATTCTTATCGTTACTGCCGGAGAAGGCTATTATCAGGCGTGGGGTGAACCGGCGCGACGAATCCGCAAAGGCGATACGGTCAACATCCCAGCCGGGGTTAAACACTGGCACGGAGCGGCTCCCGACTGCTGGTTCCAGCACTTGGCGCTGGAAGTCCCTGGAGAAGACTCTTCAAACGAATGGCTTGAACCGGTTGACGACGACGCGTATCGGAAAGCGACCGAAGGAAAATAGTTTTTACTCTTTGCCAACCACTTACTTTTAGGGTGATACTTCATGACAAACATTCCATCAATTACATTAAACGACAACGTATCGATTCCGATTCTTGGATTTGGCGTTTACCTCATTCCCTCAGACGGCAGTACGTACAAAGCGGTTCGTGAAGCTCTGGATTTGGGAATCCGTCACATCGACACCGCGGCGGCGTATTTCAACGAACGCGAAGTCGGAAAAGCGATCAGAGAAAGCGGCATTCCACGAGAAGAAATCTTCCTGACCAGCAAGCTCTGGGTTCAGGATTTTGGGTTCGATTTGGCTCTCAAAGGCGTTGACGCGTCTTTGAAAAAGCTCGGTTTGGACTACATGGATTTGTATCTGCTTCATCACCCTTACGGCGACGTTCCCGGCGCGTGGAAAGCGTTGGAAGCCGCCAAAGCCGCCGGTAAAATCCGGTCGATTGGCGTCAGCAACATGACGCCGAAAATCTGGAACGAGTTCGTCCCGCAGTTCGATTCGCTCCCGTCGGTCAATCAGGTGGAATACAATCCGCTCTATCAGCAAAAGCCGCTGCGTGAACTTCTGGCGAAGAGCAGCGTCGCTTTGGAATCCTGGGGACCGCTCGGACAGGGGAATCCGGAACTGCTTTCGTCTCCCGTTATTGCCGACATCGCGTCCGCGCACGGGAAACAGCCGGGGCAGGTCATCTTGCGTTTTGAAGTTCAGGAAAACGTTATCGTCTTCCCGAAATCGACCAAGCCGGAACGTATCAAGAGCAACATGGACATCTTCGATTTCTCGCTCACCGACGAGGAAATGAATCGGATTCGCGCTCTGGACACCGGCAAAGGACGTTGGAATCCGGAAGATCCCGGCGTTGCGGACATCCTTCGCAACTACGACGTTCACGCAGACGACTGAACGCAGTAAACAATGCGTAATTATCGTATTATCGTTATGGACAGTTATTCATATTAAAAATACTCCAAGTTACAAATTAATATTATGCAATACGTAAAATTTGGAAATACCGGAATGGACGTTTCCCGAATTTGTTTGGGAATGATGAGTTTTGGCAAACCCGGCAAGGAAAACGGCGTTTTCCCCTGGGCAAAGGATTTTGACGACGCAAAACCGATTTTTAAGCGTGCGATTGATCTGGGCGTCAATTATTTTGATACCGCAAACGTGTATCAAATGGGATCGAGTGAAGAAATCACCGGAAAGCTGATTCGTGAATTTGGTCTCAACCGCGACGAAATTGTGGTAGCGACAAAAGTTCATTTTGACATGCGTCCTGGTCGTCCCAACGGCGGTGGTTCGTCTCGAAAAAACATTCTTTCAGAAATCGACCACAGTCTTAAACGTCTTGGTTTGGACTACGTTGACTTGTACCAGATTCACCGGCTTGACGCCTTTACGCCAATGGAAGAGATTATGGAAGCTCTTCATGACGTCGTAAAAAGCGGTAAAGCTCGGTATATTGGAGCGTCAACCATTTTTGCGTGGCAGTTGGAACGCATGCAGCAGATTGCCGAGCGCAATGGTTGGACAAAATTCGCGTCCTTGCAACCGCAGTACAATCTCATTTATCGAGAAGAAGAACGTGAAATTCTACCTTTGTGCCGAGACAGAAAGATGGCAGTCGTGCCGTGGAGTCCGCTTGCCGGTGGGCGGTGCACGCACCCTTGGGGAACGAAAACCGCCAGAAACGCGATCGACGAAGTTTCCCCCATGGTGTGGAGTTCAACAGACGCTATCGATAAAATCGTTGTCGACAACCTCGAAAAGGTAGCCAAAGAACGCGGTCGATCAATGGCGCAAGAGGCTCTGGCGTGGGTTCTGTCCAAGCCGGAAATTACCGCCCCGATCGTGGGAACGACTGCCGTCGAACACGTCGAACAAGCGGTTGGCGCGCTCGATATTAAACTGGATCCGGAAGAAATCCAAGCCCTTGAACAACCATATCAACCTCATATCAAAACAGGGGCTTTTTAAGTCGATAATAATTACAGGAGTCAGAAATGAAAGTATTGATGTTAAACGGGAGCTGGAATGCCAACGGCTCTTCGAAATCAGGTCTTGAAATAATGGCGAAAACGTTTGCCGACGAAGGCGTCGAAACCGAGATTTTCGACTTGGGCGCCAAACCGGTGCGAGACTGCATTGCATGCGGACAATGCGCCGTGAAAAAAGCCTGCGTCTTCACAGACGACGCGGTCAACGAATTTGTCCAAAAGGCGTATCAGTCCGCTGGGTTTGTCTTTGCGTCGCCGGTCTATTACGCTCACCCCAGCGGGCGAATCATGAGCTTTTTGGATCGCGTATTTTTCAGCGCCATGTGTGCAGACCGCTACGCGGCGTTTCGGCACAAACCGGGGGCTTCAATCGTCGTTGCTCGCCGCGCGGGAACGTCAGCCGCGTTTGACTGTCTCAACAAGTACTTTGGGATTGCCAAAATGCTCGTTGTCGGCAGTACGTACTGGAACGAATTCCACGCCTTGACGAAAGACGACGTCCCGCAGGATCCGGAAGGCATTCAGACGCTGGAAAATCTGGCTCGGCACATGGCGTGGCTGATTAAATGCCTCAAGGCCGGACGCGACGCTGGAATTCCTCTGCCGGACATTAAGGAAGAGACGATTACCAATTTTGTTCGATAATTTGAAAGGATAACCATGAACATCGTAAAAGGACTTTTTATTATGCTGACAGTTGCTCTTATGGTCAGTACCGCCGACGCGGCGAATAAGGCTATTGTCGTTTATTTCTCCCATGCAGGCGAGAATTATGGCGTTGGGAACGTCGCGGAAGGCAACACGGCGAAAGTCGCCAAAGAAATTGCCCGGCGGCTCAACGCTGACATTTACGAAATCAAAGAAGTCAAGCCGTATCCAACAAAATATGACGCGTGCGTCGATTTGGCGAAAGAGGAACAGCGGCTCAACGCTCGCCCGGCGATTGCTGGTCAGTTGCCGGACTTGTCTTCCTACAAGGTTATCTTTATCGGATACCCAAACTGGTGGGGCGACTGCCCGATGATCGTCTATTCGTTCCTGGAGAAAGAAAATATCGACGGCAAAATCCTCGTCCCGTTCTGTACGCATGAGGGTTCTGGTCTGGGCGTAACTGCCAGTAATTTACAGAAACATTTCCCCAAGGCGAAAGTCGTCCAGAAAGGCTTGGCGATTAAAGGCACAATCGCCCAAAAGGACGCTAAAACAACCGCAAAAGCCGTCGAAACGTGGCTCAAAGCGATTAAGGCGATAAAGTAAGGCAGCAGGCAGTAGGCAGTAGGCAGTAGCGATTGCTTGCCTAATGTCTTTTCCCAATTTATAAAATCATGAACATGTATAAGGTTGCGATTATCGGATTTTTCAGTTTGATTCTGACGGCGGCGCCCTTGCTGGCTCAAGAAAATACGTTGCGTGTAACAGAAAACAGCATTGTTCGGCTGTCTTGCATTGAAGTCGATCCGGCTCAACTGACAGAATATTGCCGTTTTGCAGAAGAATGCGGCAGAACGTCCATGGCAAAAGAGCCGGGCGTTTTGTTTATGTATTCAATGTCCGACAAACGTCAGCCCAACAAGATTACCATTTTGGAAATTTACGCTGACCGCGCTGCGTATGAAAGCCATATCAAAACGCCGCATTTTCAGAAGTATAAACAGGGTACGATTAAAATGGTTCAGAAACTGGAACTATTGGATCAAACGCCGTTGATTCCAAATATGAAAATGAAATAAGGCTCTTGCGCCGCAAATGCAATGCCAATAGTTACTTCGCGAACTTTGCGGACTTTGCGTGAGGATTTCTTCGGCGGGCGAAGACGCCCGCGAACCAGCGGGACAGGCGGACTTTCCGCGTTCTTTGATTTTTGGAGGCTTCCGCCGCAAGCGACCAACGGGAGCGATTGTCTCGTGCGGGTGCGAAGCCGCACGGGCAGAAGGACAAGGTTTTGCTTCCAAACTGGCGTTTTTGCCGTACTTATATCCAACAAGAACCGACCTTGTCGGTGGTGCAGCTAACGTAGTTAGCATCGTCGCCACATTCTCAGTCCGTCTGAGTATTCTGCGAGTAGTCTGCGGTTTCTGCGTTCTCTTTCCTGTTCCATGCATTCCCAAATCTGAACGAACCCGAATTTTGTGGCGATTTTTTACTGGTTATTGACCCGGGTTCGGATTAGAGTATAATAGAAAGTAAAACGCGGCTGCGCTGACTGGATGATCGACGCGAGCGTTTTCCCCGTTTCCCCCAATTATCGAAAGGAAAAATCATGAACTTCCTCAAAGGACTTTTTGTCGTCTTGACCGTTG
>CACXSS010000228.1 GCA_902770245.1 uncultured Planctomycetota bacterium
GCAATCTTCTTGAAGAGTTTACTGCGCTCTTTCTTCTTTTCGGATTCCTGCTGACGGAATTCAAACGCTTTGTGGCTGATAACCAGATTGCGCTTTTCCGGCTTCGCTTCCAGAACGACTGCCATCAGGTGAGTGTTGATTAAGTCGTCGAAGTTGTCACGATGATAAATGCTGACCTGTCCTGCCGGCATAAAGGCGCGAATATGAGCGACTTCGCATTCCAGACCGCCGGTATTCTGACCGGTAACGGCGGCGTCAACAATCATGCCTTCTTGAACTTCAGACCAGTCGCCGATAATCGCCGCGGCGTAAGGCAGAGTAACTTCGTACAAGCCTTCCGATTCGTTGAATCGGACGATAGAAACCTTGACTTTTGTTCCAATCGTCGGAACTTCTGTGAACTGACGCAGCGAGGCAACGCCTTGAGTAAAGTTGCCCAAGTCGAGAATGACGTCTTCGCGAGAAATGCGCTGAACGGTTGCTTCGACTTTGTCGTCCTGTTCAAAAACGACGCCGGCTTTATTTACGGACTCGCCAGAGATAACAGAATCAAAGCCGTTCGCTTCCGCCAAATCGCCCAATGCGGCTTCGTATTCCGCCTGAAGCTCGTCTGACAGCGGCATACGAGCGTTGGGAACCGGAATCTTGGAAACTTTCCCAACCGGACCCGCAGCAAGAATCTGCTGCGCTTTGCTGATTCGCGGTTCGCGTTTATTCCCGCGTCGATCGCGGCGATCGCCTTTTGACTCGTCTTTGGGTTCCGGCTTCTGATCTGCGACTTCCGACTTGACTTCAGCAACTGGTTCCGGCTTTGTTTCAGCTACAGGCTCCGCTTTAACTTCCGGCTTCGGTTCGATGACTTCGGGCTTAACTTCAGCTACAGGTTCTGCTTTAACTTCCGGCTTCGGCTCGACGACTTCGGGCTTGGCTTCAGCTACAGGTTCTGCTTTAACTTCCGGCTTCGGCTCGACGACTTCGGACTTGGCTTCAGCTTCAGGCTCCGGCTTAACTTCCGGTTTCGGCTCGACGACTTCGGGCTTGGCTTCAGCTACAGGCTCCGGCTTAACAGGGGCAACCGGAGCAGGAGCCGCTTCTTTCTTAACTTCTGCAGCTTTTGCGACTTCTGCACGATGTGCCTCTAAGGCTCCCGGACGCTGAGTTCCAATTAAAATCTTGCGACGCGGCGGCGCTGGTTTAAGCGGCGCAGTTTCTGGCGTAGGGGAATTTGATTCCGGGGTATTTTCCGGCTTTTCCGCGCTCATGGTATAAAACCTCTGATAAATAACAATACTTTAAAATAAATGACGCATCCGTTAACAACGCTCAAATTAAACGTATCAAGCGAAACGGAATTTTGAAAATGCACTATAAATATACTGAGATATTTCCTTAGAATTATACATATAAATATCATTTCGTCAATTCCCCTGACCGAAAAGTCGGCAAAATCGTGAGAATTTTGAGAAAAAATTCCCAAAAAGAACATTTTAGTTATTTCCTCCAACCTCGTTTTGGGGTATAATAACTAATCATAATGGAAAATGGATTTTGGATAATTATATCGTTTTTCTTTCCAAAGAGTATTTCTCAATTCATCCATTTTTACACAAAATTTTAATATACACCCATGCCATTTCAATTTTATTGCCCTAACGGACATCTGCTGCAGGCAAACGAGGACCAAATTGGTCAATCGTGCGTTTGCCCGCATTGCCAGGTTGAAATTGTCATTCCAGCTCCAGCTGGCTACACTCCCGCTTCGCCGGCATCCCCTCCCAACGCGCCGGTATCGCAGCCTCCGGTCTCGTCATTCACAGGGTTTAATTCTCCAAACAACCCGAGCGCGCCGTCTCCGCCAGGTTCTCTAAATATCCAGAAAAAAAAGAAAAAATTCGATTTCGGAGCCGCGGCGCAAGAATCGGAAAACGCTGGTCAGAAACCCGCTCAAAAAATGGATATTGGCGATCCTGACGAAGATTCCCGGCTCCATTGTTTGTGCCCAACGGGACATTCCCTTGAAATTAACAGGGATATGATTGGACAAAAAGCCATGTGTCCGTACTGTCAAAAGACGTTTGTTATTACTCTCGAACGAACTGTAGAGTACATCAACAAAAAGAAACGCGCTGAAGAACTGGAAGATAAAAAAATGGCAAAATTCTGGTTCCAGTGGGCAATTGTCGCTATTGTACTGGCTGTCATTTTTATCGTCGTAATGATCGCCTTGAGTGTGTCACGCTGATAATTATCATATACATAAAATGTATTATCAACAATGAAAAGCATGAAAAACGTTACGTCCTTTATTTATTCTGTCGTTCTTTTAATTCTGGCTACTCTCGGGTGGCAGGCGTATACTTTTTTTGACGAGCATTTTTCTGCTGCCAAAAGACAGCTTGAAGAAGCCAAGGAAAAAATCTCTCAGCTGGAAATTGCCAATCAAAAGCTTGAAATGGCAAACCTCTTTTTGAAAAAGACTCGTCGTCTGGCTGTCATTTCCGACATCGTCAAGGAGAAACCAGAAGGATCTGACGTTGTCAAAACAACGTTTTCATTTTCCGAAATTGACCTGTCAGACAATCCAATTGGAGAAAAACGCACGTTTACCATTGATGGCGACATGCTTTACATTGACACGATGGTAATCAAGTTTGAAGACGACTTTGTCGAGCAAGGCGACATATTAAAGGGAAGCGCTTTGTGCCTGTTTAATCGGCTTTTCGGAGAAAAACAAAAACCCGAAGAGGGGTTCAGAATTGATGCTGAAGGGGAAACTCCCAAACCGTACAAACTGGATTCGCCGGATTCAACCGAGTTTGAAAAACAGCTTTGGGGAAATTTCTGGAAATTGGCACAAGAGCCGGAATTTGCTAAAAAAATGGGCGTTCGCGCCGCTCACGGTCAAGCTCCTTCAATGAAACTGCAGGAAGGCTCAACCTACAAACTCGAAATGCGAAATACCGGCGAATTGACGTTCCTGAAATAACATCGTCAGAAATTAAATCATTAAATAGTCGGGAGTTAACGCTCCCGATTCGTTTATTATTACTCTAATTCCTATTATGAAAATTATCCTTCTGGGCTATCCCAATCGCGCGGGAATTGAAAAAATCGCTCAGGATTTAACGCCAGAAATCAAAAAGGTTGCCGATATCGTCTGTTCAGACTTTACCGGCGAAAAAAATCTGTCACGATACAAGACAGACGCCGTCGTCGTGCTTGGCGGGGACGGGTCAATTTTTCGCGCTGTAAATCAGATGGGTGAAAAGCAGCGACCTCTGATTGCCGTCAATTTGGGCAGACTCGGATTTCTGGCAGACGTGGCGCTGGAAGAACTCGTTCCTCTGCTTAAATTATTCGACGGGAAACCGCTGCCGGTCGTCCCGCTGATGATGTATCAGTGCAGAATTCTTCGTAACGGCAAGACGATTAAAACGGTTCAGGGCGTCAACGAAGCGGCAATTCTCAACGGCGCCCCGTTTGACATTATGGAAATCAAGCTGTATGCCGACAAAACCGATTCTGTAACCCGGCGCTCGCTGGCAGACGCCCCTGCGCCATTCGATGAACGATTTGAACTGGTTACAACGTACAGCTGCGATGGTCTGATTATTTCGACTCCCGTCGGGTCAACGGCGCATAACCTGTCCGCCGGCGGTCCGATTCTCCATAAAACCATGCAGGCGTTTGTCGTCTGTCCGATTTCCGCCCATACGCTTACCAATCGTCCTGTTGTAGACGATGCCAATCGGGTCTTTGTGATGGAAATCGTCAATCCCAACCCGGAAACAAGCGTCGTTGTCGACGGTCAGATTCTGGACAGGCTGGAACCGGGGGATCTGGTGGAAATTCGGAAATCCCATTTGAGCGTTCAGCTTGTCGCTGCGCCTAACAAAAGCTATTATCAAACCCTCAGAGAAAAGCTCGGTTGGAGCGGTCAGCCGATTTATCGGGTTCGAAATTAGGCTATTTCCCTTTCCTGACCTACTTGACAAGTCAGACTATTTTGGATATATTTAAATAATAATGTACATACTTTAATTATAACAATTGAGCGATAAAACCATTTTTCGCCTGTTCCAAAACTAACACACAGATCAACATGACAAACGAAGAACAAAAGAAATTCTCGGTTGAACAGTGGAAATTCATCATCTATAGCATGATCGTCTATATGTTCTTTTACGTTACGCGTAAGAACCTGTCGATGGCGCAGGTGGAAATGTTTGAGGAAGGAGTGATTACCAAGTACGCAATTGGAATTATTCTGACCGTTCATGGTCTTCTCTACGGCATAAGCCGTTTTGTAAACGGGTTCTGGGCGGACAGACTCAACGGGCGAATTTTCATGGCAATCGGTCTGGCTCTGACTGCGCTGATGAACTTCATGTTTGGCAGCTCGCCTGGAATGGAAGGACTTATCACTGTTACCTGGGGAGATTATAAATGTTCTTTAAATGCTGTTAATATAGCAGCAGTCCTGTTTGGTATTTTCTGGGTGATTAACGGCTGGACGCTGGGCATGGGGTTCCCTGCCTGTGCGAAAATGCTTACGCACTGGATTCATCCCAAAGAGCTGGCAACCAAAATGGCGATTTGGAACACGTCTCACAGTTTCGGAGCCGTATTGGCGCTGGGTCTTTGCTCGCTTATATCTTCCTCTGAAATCACAACGGCAGACAGACGACGTCTTGTTTTCGGAAACAGAGTAATTTGGCTGGTCGCGCTGGCAAACTTTTTTGTGTACATCGTTCGATTCGGCTTTCTCGATTGGGGACCGACGTTCCTGAAACAGTTCAAAGGCATTCCCGTTTCCAAAGGCGGATTGATGATTATCGCCTTTGAATTGGCGGCGGTAGTTGGCACAATCTTTGCTGGGTGGATTACAGACAAAGCGTTTAAAGGTCGCGGCGTCAGAACGTGTGTTTTTTGCATGCTTTGCGCCGCTCTTTTCTCATTTGGTTTTTGGATGCTGCCAAACGGAGGAACAGAGCTTCGATTTGCTGTAGCGGAATCCAATCAACCGCAAGCGTCAGAAGTTAGAGCTCTATTAAAAGACTTTGACGAAAATATTTCAGTTAAATATCAGCAGTCAGAGAACGAAACGCCAGAGTTGGTTTTGTATACCGTCTTCACCGACGAAGAACTTAACGGCGTCAATGTCGATTTGAAGAGTATTAAAAATGCAAAGAAGCGAGCCAGAGAAGAGAAGGCTCTCGCAAAGAAAAAGGATAAACTGACAATTTATACAGATAGAGACAAAAATGAGAAAGAAAGAATTAGAACGATCCATAAGACTAAAGAAGGGGAAGAGATTAAGATCGTCTACAGAACCATCGACAGACAAGAGATAAAGACGGTCTATAAGGATATTGAAGCATTCTTTACCGACAAGCTGAATAAGGAATTTCCCGATTCTCATGTCGTCCTTCAGTCAAGTTATGAGCCAAAACCAGCTCCGCTTTGGTTAGTAACATTGCTGCTCATGGGAGCCGGGTTCTTTATCTACGGACCGCAGGCGTTAATTGGCATCGTGGCGGCTAACCAGGCAACCAAAGAAGCCGCGGCTATGGCAAACGGATTTACCGGCATTATGGGCTACGCTTCTACAATCGTTTCCGGCATCGGCATTGCCTTTATTCAGGTGCATTACGGCTGGGGCATTGCGCTGGGTTCAATTGCCGTTTTTGCTCTTATCGGCATGATTCTCTTCGCTCTGGCGTGGAACGCTAATGCGACCGGTTACAAAACCGATCCCACAGAAGAAGAGTTAGTCAAAGCCGCAGAAGAGAACGAGTAATTGGAAAACGAGGAACGAGATTCAATCATGGCATACGAATTGAGTAAAAAAAAGGCGTTTGTCTGTGACCTGGACGGAACTCTGTTCATGGGCGCCAACCCAATTCCGCCTGCTGTGGATTTTGTTATTCGTACAACAAAAAGCGGACGGTTTCGGTTCTTCTTTTTGACGAATAACACCTCAAAGAACCCGTCCGAATACCTCAAAAAAATCAGCGGGGCGGCAATTCCCGTAGACGAGAGCCAGATTCTCACCCCGCTCATTACGCTGGAAAGCTATATCCGTCAAAAGGGATATAAATCCGTTTATCTCGTTTCGACAGAGGCGGTTAAACAGCACATGGCTGAGCGTCTGGCGGACGCAGACGTAACGCTGGAATACGACCCGGAAAAGAACGAACTCATCGCGCTTACCTACGACAAGGAGCTGACCTACGAAAAGCTGCAACGCATTACCGCGTTATGGAATATGCGAAACGGGTGCAATAAAGCGGTCGGTTTGCGAGCTATCGAAGGCGCTCCGGTCGATTTTGTTGCGACGCATCCGGATAATTGCTGTCCGTCTGAAGAGGGTCCGATTCCAGACGTCGGCGGAATGTTAAAACTGCTGGAAACAACCAACGGAATGAAGCCGTCGCACGTTTTCGGCAAGCCGTCTCCGACGCTGCTGGAGCCGGTTCTGGCGAACTTCAAAAAGGAAGAGATTACCGTCGTTGGCGATCGGCTTTATACAGACAAAGCTATTGCCGACAACGTTGGCGTAGATTTCATCTGCGTCCTGTCGGGAGAAACGACTCTTGCCGATCTGGAAAAATACCAGGGAACGCCGCCGGCGCTGACGCTCAACCATTTCGGCGAAGTCGAGCAGTATTGAACATAACAAAAGAATATCGAGCAAAAATTCTTTGCTAATAACTTTAAGGTGATAACTATGAATGACGTAATAATCGTGGGCGCGGGCGTAGTGGGATGTTCCATCGCACGCGAACTTTCTCGCTACGAGTTGGACGTACTCGTTCTGGAAGGAAAAGAAGACGTTGCCTCCGGGGCGTCCAAGGCAAACAGCGCAATCGTTCATGCCGGCTTTGACGCCGAGCCGGGATCCAACAAGGCGAAGTACAACGTTCGCGGAAACGAAATGTTCGAGCAGACCTGTCGAGAGCTTCACGTTCCGTTTATCCGCAACACGTCGCTGGTCGTCGCGTTCTCTGACGAGGAACTGCCCAACCTTCAAAAGCTGTTGGATCGGGGCATTCAAAACGGCGTAAAAGGACTAAGAATTATCGACCGCGACGAACTTCGCGCTTTGGAGCCAAACGTAAGTAAAGAAGCCGTTGCAGCTCTGCTGGCGCCGACAGGCGGAATTTGCTGTCCGTACGATCTCACGTTCCGAACGGCGGAAAACGCTGCGGCAAACGGCGTGAAATTCCTCTTTAATAAACCAGTCAAAACGGTCAAACCGGAAGACGGATTCTGGACGCTTGTAACAGAAAACGGTGAAACGTTCCAGACGCGCGCTGTTGTTAATGCTTCCGGCGTCAGCTCTGCGTTTTTGAACAATCAGGTCAGTGCGACAAAATATAATATTCAGCCCCGCCGCGGCGAATACGTCATGCTCGACAAGTCGGAAAAAGACTGCTTCAAGGCGACGATGTTTCAGTGCCCCGGTCCGATGGGCAAAGGCGTTTTGGTTTCTCCCACGGTAGACGGTACGATTATCGTCGGTCCGACAAGCGAAGACATTGAATCCCCAGACGCCACGGAAACGACCGCGTTTGGCTTGGACAAAATGCGCCGTCTTTCCACCCGCATTTGGACGGAGATTCCGTTCCGTAAAGCGATTACGACATTCAGCGGCATCCGGGCGCACGAAACGACCAAACACGATTTCGTTCTCGGCGAAGCTCCAGACGCGCCGGGCTTTTTCAACGCTTTGGGCGTAGAATCTCCCGGTTTGACGTCCGCCCCCGCAATTGGCGTTGACTTGGCGCAAGAAGTTGCGACTAAACTCGGCGCGAAGAAAAAGGAAACGTTTTCAGACGACGTCAGCGATTGGCAGCGCGTTCGCGAGCTTTCCCCAGACGAACTCAATAAACTCATCGAGAAAGACCCGCGTTACGGACGCATTATTTGCCGGTGCGAAACAATCAGCGAAGCGGAAATTCGCGCCAGCATCCGTTGCCGGGTAGGCGCGACGACAATCGACGGCATTAAGAGAAGAACTCGCGCCACGATGGGGCGATGTCAAGGCGGGTTCTGCACCCCGCGTCTGATTGAGATTTTAGCGGACGAGTTGGGCGTCCCGCAGGAACAGATTACAAAAGCCGGCGGAGAGTCTCTGATGGTTCTTTCCCGTCTTTTCCCGGAGGATAAATAATATGAATCAGGAAATTGATGTATTGGTTATCGGAGCTGGTCCGGCTGGGCTTGCCGCGGCGGCGGCTGCTCGAGAAGCGGGCTGCGAAAACGTGTTGATTCTCGAACGTGACGACGCCCCCGGCGGAATTCTTCAGCAGTGCATTCACCCCGGATTCGGATTGCACCGATTCAAAGAAGAACTCACCGGGCCGGAATACGCCCAGCGGTTTATCGACCGCGTCAAGGAATTGAACATTCCAATTCAATGCCGAACGATGGTTTTGGATGTAACAGAAAATCGTCAGGTTACAGCCGTCAGCCCGGAACATGGCGTTCAGGTCTTTAGCGCCAAGGCGATTGTCCTGGCGATGGGCTGTCGGGAACGAACCCGCGGCGCGCTGATGATACCCGGAACGCGCCCGGCTGGCGTCTATTCCGCCGGAACCGCTCAGCGTCTGGTCAACATGGAAGGACTCATGCCCGGCAAACGCGTCGTCATTTTAGGGTCAGGCGACATCGGCTTGATTATGGCTCGCCGCATGACCTTTGAAGGCGCAAAAGTTCTGGCGTGCGTCGAACTGATGCCCTACTCCAGCGGTCTGAAACGAAACATCGCGCAGTGCCTTAACGATTTCGACATCCCGCTGCTGTTAAGTCACACTGTAACGGAAATTCGCGGGAAAGAACGCGTCGAAGGCGTTACGGTTGCTGAAGTTGACGAAAAACGCCGCCCCATTCCCGGTACGGAACAGTACTTTGAATGCGATACGCTCCTGCTTTCCGTCGGCTTGATTCCGGAAAACGAGCTTTCTCTCAAAGCCAACATTCCGCTTTCGCCTGTTACAAGCGGTCCGACGGTTGACGATTCCATGCAGACGGAAATTCCCGGCATTTTCTCTTGCGGCAACGTCCTTCACGTTCACGATTTGGTCGACTACGTCAGTCTGGAATCGGAAACGGCAGGTAGAGAAGCGGCTCGATTCGCGGCGCAAACAGAACAGGAAACGCCGACGTATACCCTCGTCAAAGACGGGTTCGGCGTTCGCGGCTGCGTTCCCCAGCGGATTCGCAGCAAGGGCGCAGAATACAAAGTCGCCATCTCGTTCCGTCCTGCAGACGTGTATCGAAAAGCGACCTGGCAGATTCGCGCCGGAGAAAATATCCTGCTTAAACGACGCGCCATGATTTTGACGCCCGGGGAATCGCAGCGTGTGGAGTTGCCCAGAGAACAGTTTGTCGGCGTTGACGAGGTTACAGTAGAAGTTGTGTTGGAGGAAAAGAAATGATTTGCATCGGCTGCCCAATGGGCTGTGAACTGACCGTAACAAAAAACGAAAACGGCGAACTGGTAGTTGAGGGAGCGACCTGCGCCCGCGGAAAAGCCTACGGCATTCAGGAAACGATTGCCCCGGAACGCACCGTTACAGCGCTGGTCGCCGTCGAAGGGAAACGACGCCCCTTAAGCGTCAAAACCGCTCAACCGATTCCGAAGGGAAAAATCTTTGACGCTCTGGAAAGTCTGCAAACCGTCCGAGCGAAAAGCCCCGTCAAAATCGGCGACGTCGTTCTACCCAACGTCTGCGACACCGGCGTCGACGTCGTCGCAACGGAAAACCTGTAAACGCCGTTTTTGTTTAGTATCGTTAAGCGATATTGTTTTCAAATAAAAAAGCGGGCGCAACGCCCGCTGATGTATAATCGCGCTGTTTCTATAATTCTGACAGCGCTTTATTAAATCCCTATCATAGAAAACAATTTTTGAAACCACTTATCTTTGCTACATAAATATTTGATTGACGTTGAGTTTTC
>CACXSS010000229.1 GCA_902770245.1 uncultured Planctomycetota bacterium
GATTCCTTACCTCAAACGCAGTTAGAAACGCTCAAAAAACAAGTAGAAGAATACCCTCCAATAAAACAAAATTATTATCTTCATCGTGAAATTGAAGAATGGATTAATCGCGGAGTTGGTTCCTGCATTTTGAAAATCCCTGAACTTGCTCAGTGCGTAATTGAGGCGTTCAATTCACTCAATGAGGAACGGTATCATTTATATGATTGGGTAATAATGCCAAACCATGTACACGTTTTAATCAAAGAGTTTCCTCAAAATCCTCTATGCGACATTGTCAATTCATGGAAGCATTATACCAGCAGACGCTTTGACATCATACTGAACAATCTAAAAACATCCAATCGTTATCCAAAAGGATATATTGAGAATATTATCAATACATTTCAGGGACATTACTGGATCATAGACTACTGGGATGTACTGATTCGTAGCAACAGACATTTCCGTATGGAATCAAACTATATTGCAAATAATCCAGTAAAAGCGGGACTGGTTGAGAAACCAGAAGATTATCGTTGGAGTAGTTTTTATAAAGGCAGGTAGAAGAAGTTTTATTTTTCCTGTAGCGGGCGAAGACGCCCGCGAACCAGCAGGTCGATGGCTGTCGGCTGCGAAAGAAGGTGTTTGGAGGCTTCCGCCGCAAGCGATCAACGAAAGATTTACTTCCCCTACTCAGTTGGCGGTTTCAATTCGCAATAGCAGAAACTGACGGGCGGGGACATGACTTTCTCAAATCGAAACATCAGGTCGTCGCCGCGTTCCGGATGAGCTTTGCCGTCGGCGCTGCGCTCTTCCGGATGTTTTTCAACCATCAGTTCAACAGCGTGGAATCCGCACCGGTTGATATAGAAATGAATGTTTCTCTTTTCGAAATACGGCGTACAGGTTTCCCAGACTTTTGTCGCAGGATGGCGTCGTTCAATTTCCGTCCAAATTAATTTGCCGACGCCCTTGCTCTGCCGTCCGACTTTGACAAAGAGAAAATCAAGATGATTATGCTGAGTTTGGGCGTTGATAACGACAATCGCGCCACCGACCATTTCGCCGTTCTTGACTGCGGCGTACGCAACCGCTCCGGCGGAATTGAGAGAATGGTCAATATCGGCTTCAGGGAGAACTTCCATATAATCGCTGCCCAATTCCGCCTCCGCGCCAAGCTGAAACGCTCGCTGCATTTCCTTTTTGAATTCCGGTAAGCGATCGTCGTCAAGGAGTTCAAGGTTGATTGTCATAGTCTCGATATGAGGGAGTGTTCAGTATCGCTTTTGAACCTTATAAATCCGCGCCTTCCCGAATATTTTCCAAAAACTCTTCGTTGCTTTCCGTCTTTTCCAGTCTCGTCATGAGCGCTTCCATGGCGTCGCAGGGGTTGAGTTCCGACAGGACGCGGCGCAGAGCGGAAATCTTCGCCTGATCCTGCGGGTTGCGAAGCATCTCTTCTCTACGCGTGCCGGAGGCGTTGATGTCGATAGCGGGCCAGATGCGGCGATCGACAAGGGATCGGTCGAGAACGATCTCCATGTTGCCAGTCCCTTTGAATTCCTCGAAAATAACCTGATCCATGCGGCTGCCGGTGTCGACCAGAGCCGTTGCGACAATCGTCAGCGAGCCGCCTTCTTCCACCCGTCGGGCAGAACCGAAAAAGCGTTTGGGGCTTTGCAGCGCGTTGGCGTCGACGCCGCCGGACATGATCTTGCCGCCGGTGGGACATTCCGCGTTCCATGCCCGCGCCAAACGAGTGATGGAATCCAGGAAAATCAGCACGTCCCGACCGTATTCGACCATGCGCTTGGCTTTTTCAAGAACGATTTCCGACACCTGAATGTGACGCGACGACGTCTCGTCAAACGTGGACGAAATGACCTCACAGTTGGGGCCTTTGACCTGGCGTTCCATGTCGGTAACTTCTTCCGGGCGCTCGTCAATTAAAAGCATAATGACGTACAGGTCAGGATAGTTTCTCAACGCCGCCTTTGCCATCTTCTGCATAAGAATGGTTTTGCCGGCGCGGGGCGGGCTGACGATTAACGCTCGCTGACCGAACCCCAACGGGGTAATAAGGTCTGTAACGCGCGTATCGAGTTCGTCCGGCGTCGTTTCCATTTTAATGCGTTCCGTCGGATGAATGGCGGTGAGGTCTTCAAAATCTTTGTGACGAATCAGCTCGTTCGGTTCGCGATAGTTGATAGCTTCAATGCGAAGGAGCGCAAAATACCGCTCGTTTTCCTTCGGCGGACGAATCTGTCCGGAAATTGTAACGCCGTTTTTCAAGCCGAATCGGCGGATTTGGCTGGGGGAAACGTAGATGTCGTCCGGGCAGGAAATGTAATGATAATCGGCAGAACGGAGGAACCCGAACCCGTCCGGCAGAATTTCCAGCGTGCCTTCTCCGTAAATGAGACCGTTAAGCTTGATTCTCTCTTTGAGAATACGGAAAATGAGGTCTTGACGCTGCGCGCCTTCCTCGTCGACGACTTCCAGATTCTCTTCTCGGGCAACTTCAATCAGCTCCGGCATGGACAGCTTCTGCAAGTCCGCCAGATTGTTGAAGTTCGTTTCCCGCAGCTTTTTGTATATCTTGTCGAACTCGTCCTCGTCCTGACGTCCATGATTTATTTCTTCCGCCAGTTCTTCTGCCAAGCTTAACGGCTCAGCTTCCAAATCGATGGGGTCGTCCTTGAGGAGCTTTTCATCGATGTCGTTCGGGTTGACCTCGTACGGCTTCGGCTTGCGCGGCGGACGGGGCGCGTCTTCCGGCATCGCCAGCGGGTCTTGATTGTCGTTGAACGAATAGGAATTGTACTGATACCGGTTATACGGTCGATACGGGCGGTTGTACCCGGAATTGTTGTAACGATTATTGTATCCCCCGCCGCCGTACTGACGGTTATTGTACCCGCCGCGGTCAGAATTGTAATTGTTGTTATAGTTATTGTTATAGTTGTTATTGTAATTGTTGTATCCGCGATTATACGGACGGTTATTGTAGTTTCGGTTGTATCCGGTGTTGTAGTTCTGATCGGAATCAGCGGTTGACTGGTTGTCAGAATTCGTCGTTTGGGAATCGTAAGAATCGGCGCTGTCGCTGTCGCTGTCGCTGTAGTCTGAATAGTTGTTGTTATTCCCGGAGTAATACTCGTTTCGATTTTGATAATAGCCGTTGTTGTCTGAATAGCGGTTTTGACCCTCGTACCGATTCTGCCCGTCGTATCTGTTTTGATTGTATCGACCCTGTCCGTATGGTCGATCCTGATAGGAGTACCTGTCCTGATTGTAGTTGTTGCGATTGTTCCACGTCCGCTGACCATCGCGGTTGTATCCCTTTCCGTACGGATAGCGGTTGTCTCCCGACCGATTGTGTTCGCTTCCTCGCCCGGTCATGCCCAGATTGAGCGTCTGCGGGTCGTTAAGGTCGAGCGTTTTGGATCGGTTCTTTTTATTGAACTGTCCGGAGGGCGAATCGCCAAAACCGTCCAGGCGTTCCGGCAATTCCTCGTTGGAATCGAGAAGCTGATTGATGTTGTTTTCGTTGTCGTTTTGTTCTGAACCGGGGGTTAAAATTGGTTCGTTCTGATTGTCTGTGGCAGGGTTTTCATTATCGTCAAACATGCTAACAAACCTCCAATAATATTTGAAAAGCTGGGAGGGGGTTTAATCTTTTGAATTGACAGGCAGGATTTATGAATAATTATATTTTCTGACTTTCATCAAATAATATATTATTATAGCAGATTTAATTATTAAGAAAAGAGGGGGGGAGGGAACAAAAAAAGGGGATGGGGGAATGGGGTCGTTTGAGGGAGGAGATAGGAGTGAAAAGTGAGGAGTTTTGGGAAATTAGCAATGAGCAATTATTAATTTCGGCGAAGACGAGGGGGGATGGCAGAAACAAAGAAAAGCTTGAACAGCTACGTTGTTCAATGCGAAATCTTGTTAGCTCCATTTATCCCACGGGTTTACACTCGGGGGACATCTGACTGAATATAGTACTTAAGCCATGTCTTTCATTTTTGTTCCCTACAATCTGAAAAAAATCTTTAAAAAATTTTAAAAAACTCTCTGAAACGTCTTGCAATCCTTTTTTGATTGTGCTAAAACCATAGTAAAGTTAAAAAGTTATGGATGAATGAAGAGTCTCAAACTGAGGCTGCGTTTCCTTTTAAAAATGATTCATATCAACAAGCGCGCTGTTCATTCATTAATTATTATTACCCACCTTTAGATTAAGGAGTTCAAAATGAAAACGACCCGTCGAGATTTTCTCAAGACATCGTCAGTATTATCGGCTTCCGCAGCTGCTATAACCATGGGCGTAGCTCAGCTGGCTCACGGCGAAGGAACCGATGAAACCATTAAAGCCGTTCTGGTCGGCTGCGGCGGTCGCGGACGCGGCGCTGTTGGAAACTTCCTTACCGCCCCCAATACTAAACTTATCGCTTGCGCGGACGCATTTCCGGATCCCGCCAAGCACGCTGGCGGCGGCTGGGGACTGAAGGAGGATGCCATCTTCTGGGGTTTTGACGGGTTCAAAAAGGCGTTGGATTACGGCTGGGAAAACGGCGCTCGTTACGCCATTCTCGCCACGCCTCCGGGATTCCGCCCGATTCATTATAAATACGCTATCGAAAAAGGCTTCAACGTCTTCATGGAAAAACCCTGCTGCGTTGACGCCCCCGGCTTCAAAATGCTCATGGAAGTTAACAAACTGGCAGACGAAAAAGGCTTGGCTGTCGGCGTTGGTCTTCAGAGACACCATCAGGGCGACTACGAAGCTGGCTTCAAGGCAGTTTGCGAAGACGACAAATACGGCGATCTGATTTACGCCAACGTTTACTGGAACGGCGGAGGCGTTTGGGTTCGCGGACGTCAGGATTGGCAGACCGAAATGCACTATCAGATGAGCAACTGGTATTACTTCAACTGGCTCTGCGGCGACAACATTTGCGAACAGCACGTTCACAACCTGGACGTCGGCAACTGGTTCCTCGGCAAGGGCGACAAGATGTATCACCCGGTTTCCGCCAACGCTATGGGCGGACGCGAAGTTCGAAAGAACAGCGTCAACTACGGCGAAATCTTCGACCATCACTTTGTCGAATTCACATACGCAGACGGCAAAAAGATGTATTCACAGTGCCGTCACATCCCGGGCGCCTGGAGCGCAGTTTGGGAAAACGTCCACGGAACCAAAGGCTGGGGCGGCGTTACTGAACGCGGCGGCCGAAAAGGCAACCCGTACGATCTGGAACATCAGGATCTGTGCAAGGCGATTCGCGAAGGCAAACCCTACAACGAAGGCTGGTATGCCGCTCATTCCTGCATGATCGCCGTTCTCGGACGTATGGCTTCCTACTCCGGACAAACCGTTTCCTGGGACGACGCC
>CACXSS010000230.1 GCA_902770245.1 uncultured Planctomycetota bacterium
TGTGCTTCTATGTAATCGTTTTCCGCCGCTTTACGAAGCCATTTAATTGCTTCAGGAACATTTTTAATCCTTATAAAAGGATTGTCATTATTATAAACTTCATATAACGAATATTGAGCTTCAGGTAAATTTTGTTCCGCAGCCTTTTTTAACAGGTCTAAAGCTTCACTCTTGTCTACTTTACTACGATCCCGAAAATAAAAATGGGCAAGATTGAATTGAGCTAATGCGTGATTTTGTTCAGCAGATTTCTGTAACCAGTATATACCTAACTGTTTATCTTGTACAACATCCTTTCCATAATAATAGCTCCTTCCTAAAATGTACTGAGCATCTGGGTCTCCTTGTTCTGCCGCAACACGAATTGTAGAAACAATAGAGTCTAACGGTCCTTCTGCAAATACTTCTGAGGAAATAAGTAAAATAACGATAATTTGAATTAATCTTATATGCATAGTTTCTCCTATAAATATAGTAGTCTATTACTAAAATCTTGTCAAGAGTAATTGGCGGATAACAACGAAACTATTTAATTATATATTTATTTATTACTCTGATTGTTAGAAGTTCACATTAGAATTCAATCCTACAAAATTTTTCGAATATTTCGCTTATTTCGTGTTTTTCGTGTTAAAAATTAAATGGTTTACGAATGATTATTGATATTTTCCGGGGGCTTACGCGCCCCGGCTCGCCTATTTCTGTGTTGCATACTTCTTATACCACTCAACCGCGCCGTTGTGATCGAGGAACTCGCCGTCCAGCTGAGCGTTCCACGCCGCTTTGAGGATTTTTCCCATTTCCGGTCCCGGTTTAATCCCCATGGCGATTAAATCGCGCCCCTGCAAGAGCGGATCCGGCTGACGGAGTTCTACGTTGAGGGCTTTAGCGCGGTTGACCCAAATGTCAATATCGTTAATCAGCTTGGAACAGTCGCTGACAGCTCGCCCCAAAATGTCCGCCTTGACCAGCCGGCTCCACATGATAATATTGGACGGCATGACGTATTCCGACAGCCGGCGAACGTTGGCGTCCGACGGGTTACTCGGCGGGGTCGCTCTGAGCGCGTACATGTGCGCTTTGCAAATCGGAACGACGTTATCGACCAGCCACAGCGGCGGTTTCATGTTCATCAAAAAGCTGACAATCGCCGGTTCGCCCGCCTCGGCGTGTCCAAAGGCGATCCCGTGGGGACAGTCCCGCTGAGAATGAACAATCGGCTTGCCGAAATCGTGACATAACGCCGCAAACAGGAGAATAGCCCGGTCGTCGTGGCTGAGGTCGTCCTGCTGGGCGATTTTAGCGGCTTGCTGGCAAACAAGCCGGGTATGCTCGAACGCGTCGCCTTCGGGATGAAAGACCGGATGCTGTTTAACGCCTCGCAGAGCGTTGAGTTCCGGAAAACAGGTAATCCAGTCCGTTTGAACCAACAGATCAAGCCCCATTTCCGGGCGCTTGCCTTTGGTCGCCCATTTGAGCCATTCTCCGTAAACGCGTTCCGCAGACAGCGTTTTGAATTCCGGCAGGACGCGTTTGCACAGCTCGACGGTATGCGCTTCCATCGTAAACCCGAACCGGGCGGCGAACTGCATGGCGCGCAGAACTCGCAGCGGGTCTTCGCAAAAGGCGTCTGACGGGGCGCGGAGAATGCCGCGTTTCAAGTCGCCGGCGCCGTCGTACGGGTCAACCAGAGTCCCGTCTGCCCGCATGCCGATAGCGTTGATCGTCAGGTCGCGCCGCGACGCCGCCTCGGCAAACGTCATGGAAGAATCGGGCTGAACTTCAAACCCCTTGTGCCCGTCGCCGATTTTAGAGTCCCGCCGAGGCAGAGCGAGGTCGATTTCATTCCCGACTTTTAAAACGCTAAAGGACTGCCCCACCTGATTTATGGGGAACCGTCCTTCGAGCGCTTTCGCCATTTGAGCGTACGACAGACCATAGACTTCCATATCGACGTCTTTCGACTCGATTCCCAGGAGCATATCCCGAACGCAGCCGCCGACCATGACAACGTCAGTCGCGCCGGCGGCAAGGAGAATTCGAGTCAATTCATTGCGGTCTATCATTATTCTTTTGGTTCTCTAACAAATCTGACGGTTAAAAATTTACATAATAACAATCGTTTACGCTGCAAGCTATTGACTGTATACTTTGATTATAGCGCAAAACGAGGTTGAGTGCAAGGGGACGGGGCTGCTTTTGGCGAGAACGGGGTGCGATAAATTATGGGTTGCAAAAATAGGAAAGATGAATATAGGATCGCGTCTCGAAGAGACGACATTTCTATAACCGTCGACTTTAGTCTACAGGCGGCGAAGCCTCCCCAGCCTCCCTAATCGAGTCAATCCCTGCCAGGAGTATTCAAGCGACCCTCGGGAGCGGATATAATACGTCTCGCGCGGTAGCGCGGACTGGGAGCGGCGCCTCGCCGCCCGCCGGTTATAGAAATGTAACCCCTTCGGGGTTAAAATGAATGCGGCTGATACAGCCGCGATCCAGCAGGTCGAAGGGGTTTTCCACGTACAAAGATTTTGGAGGCTTCCGCCGCAAGTATTCGCTAAATGATTACTTTGCAAACATTCTCCGCGCCTCCGCATCTCCGCGTGAGATTTACCCGGGCGTTTCGCACTCGGCTCGTCTAAGCGTAATTACGCTCCCGTTGGTTGTTCCGTTACCGCCTTTCAACGGTTGGTAAACTCTAACGGTATCATTATTCCGGCGTTTCGGTTCGCCTTCGGCGAACTGCGTAATTCCGTTCGCTTCGCGAACTCCATTACCGCCTTTCATTTCTTTGCGTACTTTGCGTTCTTTGCGGCTTAAATTTTTTCTTCGGCGGCTGATACAGCCGCGATCTAGCAGATCGAAGGGGTTTTCCACGTACAAAGATTTTGGAGGCTTCCGCCGCAAGTATTCGCTAAATGATTACTTCGCAAACATTCTCCGCGCCTCCGCAACTCCGCGTGAGATTTCTTTGGCGGACTTCGTCCGCGACCCGGAAAGGTTGTCGGCTACATCGTAGGATGTTAGGGGGGCGTTGGACAAGGCGGCGTCAAGCCGCCGCACTCCCCGAAATGTCACACTTTAACGCCTTGTCGCTCCGTTACCGCCTTCCATTTCTTTGCGAACTTTGCGTTCTTTGCGGCTAAAAAACGGGAGCGCTTTTAAGCCGCGGACTAAATCAAAATTCATTCAGGTTTCTGTAAAACGCCGCCAAAAAACTCTCCGCGTCAGCCGGCGTGAGGAAATTCTGGTCGTACCGCAAGCAAAGGCGCAAGGCGTTGGCGTACGTCAGAGTCGAGAAGGAAATCATCGTCTGGCTGCGAATCGGCGGCGCGGCGTCGATGAACTCCAGACAGCTGGAACCGAGCTGGATAGTTCCGTCTTCATTTCGCGGCACGGGCGCCAGTTCCATCACACGACCCAGATTGGAAAGGACTCCAGTGGACCGGCATCGCCGGCTTTTGAGCGAAAGGGAAAGAATATTCCCCAGTTTGCGACCAATTTGCAGGATGAGTATAAACACGAACTTCTGGTCATGACGTTTGACCCACTCCATTTCGCGGTGGATTCCCTCCAGCAGTTTCTGCGGGTCGCCAGCCATTTCACGCTTCTTCCGGTCCAGAAAGACCGACGAGACGATGTTTACCGAGGGAAGGTCTTCATGCTGCGGGTCTCGGACGCTCATCGGAACCATCACGCGCGTGGAGCCTTTTGGAAAATCCTTCTTTTCCTGAACCCGCCACTGGTCGATCGTCCGGAAAAAGTCGCGAAGAAGCAGATCGTTCACCGTTACGCCAAGTTTTTTTGCCTTTTTGACGTACTGCCGCGTTTCGTCCTGCGTCAGTTGCAGCGACCGAAGAAACGGGTACGGTCCCGTCGGTTCCGTCCGCGGTTTCGGCTCGTGCGGGATGAGCGGATTGCAGCGTCCAAAGAGCAGCGACATAGTCGTCGGCGTCGAATGAAAATAGTTCCGCAAATAGCTCGTCAGCTTCCAGCCCACCCGGCGGGTCAGCGGGAGCTTCGAGAAATCAAGGGGTCTGAGCTGCATCTGAGACGGGATCAGACCGGCGGCAATCGCGTAAAGGGTTACGAAGTCGCCGAGGATCTGCATCTCGCCCAGCCCGTCCGAAACGCTGTGGTGGAACTGGAAAAGGATCTTCATCCAGTTTTCGCGCTCTGACTCAATGACGTACACGCGGCAGCCGGGTTCCTGAAAAAGATCAATTGGCTGCATGGACGGGAAGCCGCTGGCGTTGAGCGCGTCGGGCGTGACGTCCGCATTTTCCCAAATGATCTCCGGGAGTTTCTCACTGGGAACCCACTCAAGGCGCCGCCCGTTCCTGACCGCGTGGCTTCGCAGAAGCGGCTGACGTTCCCAGACCCCGTTCAGGGCTTTTTCCACCGCCTCGCGATTCAGCCGACCGGAAAAGTGCAGCAGACGCACGGAGTCCATGGGGTACGCGGGGGAATGGTCGAGCAGCATGTACTCCTCGATCGCCGAAAAGGGCAGCCGCTCGAATTCAAACCGGTTTTGAGTTTCCATTTCACCAATCCTTTCTCACTTCCATGTTGACTTTAAGCGGCGCTAGACGCCTTGGCACGCCGCCCGTGAACTTCCTCCGCGCCTCCGCGTCTCCGCGTGAGATTTTTCAGGCGGCTCTACGCGCCCCGGCTCGCCGCCCGTGTACGGGCTGACTCAGACGCCGACTTGCGGAAGAGAGTTTCTTATAGCGTTATCTTGGGACGTAAGCCGTTCGATCTGTCCGTTAATATGTAGACCGTTGAAATACGGCGAACCGCCGTATCAACGCCCGTTCCAACGTCAGTAACTCTATCGTGAATCATGCGTCCAAGGTTGTCGTAGCCGTACTGATTTAACCTTTAGCGTATTGCTGCCATTGATTCAAATCTAAAAGCTCTTCAAAAGAATAGAAATCGATAAGTTGATTATCTTCCATCCATTGTTTCCCATTTTCAGAAACAAAAATTGTCCGATTCCTCATAAAAGGGTTATCATACATTCCACCATAAAAGAAATCGTTGCCGTTCCATGAAGAAGGATCAATAGCTTTATAATAACTACTTTGGAAGATATCGTCCGACTTGGGAAGCATATTCAGATATTGCGGCAGAATTTCAATAAGTTTTACATTGGCGCCCACTTGGAAACTTAACCGATAAAACATCCCCATTTCAGCTGCCAATTTTTCATCGTGGACGCCATAGTAAATATAATCCTCTGGTTCGTCGCGTTCGTCAGGATTATCTCCGGGTTCCCAATCCTGCCAAGACAAATTCACAATCCGCCCGACAGGAAGGCGACTAAAGGAGATGTATGGAAAATCCCGTTTGATTTTGCTTTTCATTTGCTCCCGACAATACAGA
>CACXSS010000231.1 GCA_902770245.1 uncultured Planctomycetota bacterium
GTAATGAAGCGACCGTAGGGAGCGGAATTACGCATTCGCCGGAACGGCGAACAAAACGTCTGGATTACCATAAAACATTGATATTGCCAATTGATAAAAGACGGTAATAGAACGCCCGGGCAAATCTCACGCGGAGATGCGGAGGATGTTCGCGAAGTTTTAAAAACTATGCGTTCTATGCGTTCTTTGCGGCTTAAATATCTTTGCGGACTTCGTCCGCGCCCCGAAGAGTATTTCGGCTTCGTCGAAGGATTATTAGCGGGGCTTGTTTTCGGTCGTTTCAGTAACATATCCTCCCGCCCTCCGATGGAGGACGAGAGGATATGTGTATTTGACGATATTTGTTTTTATGTTTTTCTTGTTCCGTGGGTTAAAACCCACGGCTAGAAATATTGAACCGCTAACGCGGTTCTAGCGGAACGCTTCGCATCGGCATTTCTTGCAATAAACAAAGATTCTATTCGTTTATAGGTTTATCAGATTGAATACTATATATTATATCAATCTTTAATCCCTTTTATCTGCACAACGCACTATGAATTTACGAATTAAGCTATTAATTGGAATCGTCGTTATGGCGGCGACGGCGTCAACCGCGTTTTCTATTGAAGATTGTCAAGACGGAGTTTGCGCTTTGCCGCTGTCCGGTTCCCCGTCTGAAGGGACGTATGCGGTTTTGTCGCCTGTGGCGCCCGGCTCTGTTAAAATGATTGAGCAAGGTCCGCGTCTGGATACGCTCAACGGGAAAACAATCGCCATCGTTGGCGGGAGTTTCATGGCATACGTTACGCACCCGGAACTCAAACGGCTGATTCTTAAAAAATATCCCAAAGCGAAGGTTCTTGTTTTGAGCGAAATCGGTTCCGCCGGTCCGTGGCCCGGTCCCGGCGTGATTCGTCACGAAAAAGACGAGTTTCAGCAGCGTCTGAAAGACATGAAAGTCGACGCGGTTATCTCCGGCAACGGGGGCTGCGGGCTATGCACGCCCAAAGAAATGGGGTCTTGCATTGCGGCGGAATATCTTGGAATCCCGTCGGTTATGATCGCGGCGCCGGGGTTTGTAACTCAGGCGCGCAAAACGGCGTTGACGGCAGGCGTTCCCGTTCCTCGCGTTGCGGAATATCCCGGGGCGTTTTCCGCTCATTCGCGGGAAGAATTGGTTGAAAACACCCAAAAAGTCCTTTGGCCTCAAATCGTTGACGCTCTGACCAAACCGTTTACCGAGAAGGAGAAAAAGGCGTCGGAAGAAGACAACAACGTCGCAGACGACGCGGTTGTGTTCACCGGAACGCTGGCGGAAGTCAACCACGTCTTTGCGGAAAACGGCTGGACGGACGGCTTGCCGATAATCCCGCCGACTAAAAAGAGCGTAGACGAATTTCTTAAATATACTGACCTTGACCCGGACGAGGTTATCGGCTCGCTGCCCATGCCGATTCTCATTGCGTTTACCAAGGCGATGGCAAATGGAGATTTCCGCCGAACTCTTTCCAGCACGCACGCGTGGACGCCGTATTGCTGGGTGAACGGTCCTGTCGCCAGACAGCTGGGAATCGACTGCTCTCAGGGCGAAATCTCAACGCAGAAAAACGCCGCTATCGGGCGGTTTATCAATTTGGCGATGCTCAATTTGGGCGGGTATTACGTCAAAGAAAACAGAATGGGAACGTTCGGGTATCTTATGCCGTGGTGTCTGGCGGAAGACGAAAAGGCGGCGTTGGCTCTTGGCTGGAAGCCGTACCACATGCAGCAGGGCTTGAATCTGAACGACAGCGCATTGACGGCGGCGTCTTCCCTGTGCTGGGGAAAGAACCTCCGCCAGCAACCAGCGACGCTGAAAAGATTATGGAAATGATGGCGTGGGACGCGGTCGAAAAAGAACAGTTTGCCGTTGGAAGCGGAACGCCGTTTGTCTATCGAACGATGCTTGTAACAGAATACGTCGCCCGAGATTTGGCGGCGCAATTCAAAAGCAAAGACGCGCTCGAAGACGCTTTGATTGAAACCGCTCGCCGTCCTCTGGAAGAAAGAGCGTACGCCAATTACTGGGGCAATCCCGGCAGCGCCTTTGATCCAAGCGTTTATACCGTAAACCGTCACGCTCAGAAAATAAGTCAGAATGAAGGCTCGTCTGAAACGGACACGCCGCCGTGGCTGGGCTGGTCAGGATTGGAAACCGTCGAGACCGTTCCTGTTATGGTCAAGGGAAAAACCGCCATTCTGATTACCGGCGACGCGAACCGCAATAAAACCATGTGCGTTCCCGGCGGCGGGTTTGCGACAATTAAAATTGAGCTTCCCGCCAACTGGGACAAACTGACGGAGAAACTGGGATACGCCCCGCTGAGTTCGTTTTACTTGAAATCGAACCTCAAGCCCGATCCGGCGCCTGAACGCAAGTTCACCCCCGGCATGCGCCCGCAGGGACAGGGAATGCGCCCGCAGGGACAACAGGGAGAACGTCGACCGGGTCAGTATAATCCCGGAATGCGTCCGCAGGGGCCGCAGGGAGAACGGCGACCGGGTCAGTATAATCCCGGCATGCGTCCGCAGGGACCGCAGGGACAGCGTCGCCCCGGGTCGTCGGGACAGTACTATCCCCGCAGACCGTCCGGAGACGATGCGGAGTTGGATTGATGGTAACGTCCACGGTTCGCCTAATCGTTCCAGTAACATATCCTCCCGCCCTCCGATGGAGGACGAGAGGATATGTGTTTTTGACGATATTTCTTTATTTTGTATCTCTTGATCCGTGGGTTTCACCCACGGCTAGAAATATTAAACCGCTAACGCGGTTTTAGCCCGGGAACTGACGTTCCCGGCTCGCCTAAATTACTTTGCGGACTTCGCGAACTTTGCGTGAGACTTCTTCGGCGGCAGAGGACTGCCGCGATCCGGGCTGAACCGAGATTATTAACGGGGCATTGGTTAAGGCGGCGCCTAGGGGCGCCGCACTCCCCCGAAATTTCCTCTTACATCAACTTCTCATTCTTTCACGATTCTCACGTCAACGATGTCGCCCGTCATGACGCCTCGTTTGGCGGCGAATTTAACGGTAATGGATTCGGCGTCTTTGTACAGTTCTTCCGGAATTGAGACGGTTTTCGTAAAGAACGTTGTCGAAATGGCGGTTGCGGTTTCCGGCGTTCTGTCCATAGACCAAACTTTTTGGTCGTTGACGTAGACGTCGGCGCCCGCCCGATCCTGGTCTGTTACGCGAATGGTAAAGTTGACAGCGATCTTCTCGCCGCCTTGCGGTTTCTGGAACGTATAGGAGAACCAGCCGCCGTTGACCGCTCGACGCCAAAAACGCTGGTCGTCTAACGGGAGAAGACTGTTGGAACCGCCCTGCTTGAATTGCCGAACGCTTTCCGATTTTGACAGCCCAATTAAAACCGACTGCAGCGTCTGGCTTGCCAGTTTCGGGTCAACGTCCCACTCATTGAACTGAACCTTATTTTTGTATTCTTCCAGGTCTTTGGCGTGGTTGAAGTAAATCGCGTATCGGCTGAACTGAATTCTGTTAAAAGGAATGAGCCGAGCGGTTTTGCCGTTCAAGCCTGTATAGGTAAAGGCGAGTTCTTCTCCCGGCTCTCGCGCGAGCTTCTGAATAATCTCGTCCGGCGTTCCGAACAGAGTCGGCGCGTCGGAAATGGGCGCCATAATCGTTCCGACCGTCCTTCGCGCCTGACGAAAATCTGTTACATTGAGATTGGTATTGGGAACTTTCGACGCCAGCACGATAGCTCCATATTTTACGGAATAGAAGCGATCCGTATCGACCAGCGGCGCGACTTCAAATTTCGGCTCGAAAGAAACCTTGACGACGTCGCCGGACGTCCATTTTCTCTTTAGAGTAATATACGAATCCACGACTGGCTCGTCTGTTACAACGCCGTTGAGTTCAATTTTCATCGACCCGGATTGAATCCAGCGGGGAACTCGAATTTTCAATGAGAACTCTTTTGGCTCGTTTGTCCGGACGGTCAAGGTTGTAACGTTTTCGTCCGGGTATCGGGTGGACTGCGTCAGCGCAACGCCCTGTTCTTTCCAATTCAGCGTGGACGGAATAAACATATTGACGTACAGGTCTGCGCCGTTATAGGCATAGATCATCTTGCCGAACTTGGCGGGGGCTTCAAACCCGGTGCCGGTGCAGCACCAGAACGAGTCGTACTTTGTAGAGTACATTTTATAATGCGCCGGACGCATGGACGTGTAGTAGACGCACATACCCTGTTCGGTTTCGTAGTTGGCTAAAATATGATTGAACAGAACGTTTTCGTAGTAGTCGACGCGTTCCATTTTCGGCGCGCTTTGATACAGGCTTTCCGTCAGGCGCATCATATTGACCGAGTTGCACGATTCCGTACCGCCGTAGTTTAGCGCCTTGTTTTTGAATTCGCTTTGCGGGAAGAAATGCTCTCCGCAGCTGTTGCCGCCGTTGATCCAGGTGTGTTTGGCAACGACAATATCCCAGAAATTGTTTGCAGCCGCGGTAAGCTCCTGATTCCCGTTGTATTTGCTCACTGCGTTGAATCCGGTGAACTTTGGAATCTGCGTGTTGGCGTGCCAGCCGACGAGCATGTCTTCCCCTTTGGACATTGGAACCCACATTATCTCGTCGTTGAGCTTTTCCGCCCAGCGAAGGTATTTTTCGTCCCCGGTGATTTCATAAACGTTGACGAACGATTCGTTAATCGAGCCGTGTTCGCAAAACAGCAGTTTCTGCATGTCGTCGTGACTGAGCACGTCGATTATCTCCGTTCCGAACCAGTCCGCCATCTTGACCAGAATCGGCTTCGCCTGTTCCAGACCGCACATCGTATAGGCGTCGTACAGCCCCAGCATAATCTTGTTCATGATGTAAACGGGTTCCCAGGTTCCCCGTTTTTTTCCGTCGATGGTTACAAAGATGCAGGGGTTGTTGGTTGTAAAGTTCCCGGTTTGAACCTGCTTGAACAGTTCTTTCCCCTTGATCGTTGCCAGAAGATAGCCGTTCCCGTTCGCGTCCTGACAGGCTTTCAGTTCGTCCAGAACGTATGTCAGCCGTTCGAGAATGCGCTTGTCACTAGTAGTTTGATACATCATTGACATGGAGGAGAGGTAGAATCCGAGAATATGTCCCGCCAGCGGTCCGCCGCCCCAGACGTCGTCCGATTCCCAGTACGGATACGGTTCCTGCTTTTGCATCAGTCCCGCCTCGCGTCGAAACCATGACAAGAGCCGATCTGGATCCAGCGTAAGCAGATACTCATGATCCAGCTCCTGCACTTGCAGAAACCGCCCGTTGGTAATCCGGACGTCTTCCAGCGAGAACAGATGGATTTTATCCTCTCGAACCGGCGTCACGCCAGACAAGGTCGGTTCCTGCTTGAATGTTGGTATCTTCGAATCTCGCTTGTTCGGAGACAAAACCTCGTCCTTCTGCCCGTGCGGCTTCGCGCCCGACAAGGTCGGTTCCTGCTTGAATGTGGGTATCTTCGAATCTCGCTTGTTCGGAGACAAAACCTCGTCCTTCTGCCCGTGCGGCTTCGCACTGTTTTGAGCGAAAAGCGCCGACTGACAAATCGTCAGCGTCAGCGCGATTAAAGCAATGTTAATAATCGATTTCATTTTTATCCTTTCGTTGAAAAAATTTATACTAAAAAAGCTGTTTGACAATTCCTGCCAAACAGCTTCTATTATAAATCAATCGATAATTTAAAGCAAAGGGGGGGAAGTTGTTGGGCGCTTTCAAAATTGGGGGCAGCAGAAAGAAATGGATCAGCTCGGTTCGCGGCAGTCCCCTGCCGCCAAAGAAAACTCACGCGAAGTTCGCAAAGTTCGCGAAGTTTTAAAAAACGGACGAGAAGCGTGGATAACAAAACGACGTAACGGAAAACCTCCACGGTTGGCACCCGAGACAGACGCCATCCAGGGGGCGTTTTCGGCTACGCAATACGGTATTCTCCCCCTCATTCAAAGCGTAACTGCGCTCGTTTCACTCGCTTCGTTACCGCCTTCCATTTCTTTGCGAACTTTGCGTTCTTTGCGGCTTAAAAAATATAAGGGGAGCGTAATAAACCAATCGGCGCGAATCCGTTTAATCCGTAAAATCCGTGTACGGGCTGACCCGCACATAACCCTGTTATTCTCCCAGGATTCTTTCTAACCGTTCTTTGGCGGAATGGAAGTCGTCCGGGTCGTCGACGTTTTGCTGCAAGAAGTCCAACATGGCGGGACGAAGTCGAATGGCGTCGTCGACCATCGGATTAGAGCCGTGTTTGTACGCGCCGATAGAAATGAGGTCTTCGCAGTCGTTGTATGCGGCTAACGCCTGACGGAACGATCGGGCGGCGCGGCGCAGTTTGGAATCGACCAGGTCGTTCGCCAGTCGGCTGACGCTTTTGAGAACGTCGATTGCCGGGAATCGCCCCGCTTGCGCGATTTTTCTCGACAGCCAAACGTGCCCGTCGAGAAGACCGCGAACGGTGTCGGCAACCGGCTCGTTTTCGTCGTCGCCTTCAACCAGAACCGTATAAAAAGCGGTGATTGACCCTTTCTCCGTTCGTCCGGCGCGTTCCAGAAGCGGATGGGCTTCCCGGCGGCG
>CACXSS010000232.1 GCA_902770245.1 uncultured Planctomycetota bacterium
CGATACTCGCTGAACTTGTATCCAACGCCGTATCCGAAGCAAAACGTATTGCAGACGTATTCCCAGTCCGTTCGAGCAAACTCAAACGCAACGCCGTTTTTGTTAATCCATTCGCAGTACGGGTCTTTGGGATTATAGCTCAATCCAAAGGGCCAGTAATGAAAATTCTCGACGCGCCCGATGTCGTAGCATTGATCGACCAATAGGCCGCGCCAAATGGGGTATCCAGTGATGTTGCGGAGCAAATGACGGTGCGCCTGAACCATCCGGATTCCCTCGTACGGGTTAAGCAAACAGCAGTCCAGAACGCCCACGTTGTTGGTATGGCTGGACGCAATACAGGGCGGATACGGAATGGGCGGCACGACCTTTCTGTCCCATTCCGGATAGATGATTATCACGCCTGCGATGACGGCGTTGTCGCCCGCCAGGAAGATAAACGGTTTCCCCTCCGGGTCGCCCTTGCCTGCAAACGCCAATAGAACCGTCCCCTTGAGGTTGTCGTCTTTCCGATTGACCGTTGGAGGGACGGAATACGTTCCCTTGAGCGTAACGCCGCCGGGAATCGACAGGTTCCCGTTAATCCGATAGCGTCCCGACGCCAGCTCGACGGTTCCGCCGCCAGCCTGCCCTGCTCTGTCCAGCAAAGCCTGAAGCGCGGGCGTCTGATCTTCCGTTTCGCTGGGCTTCACCCCGAACTGAGCGGCGTTCCACCTCGCGGTCTGTTCTGTCTGCTGAGCCTGAGCTGACGCAGTCAGCAACAGGATACAAATTGCTGCAATGGCAAGCAATGCCTTGCAATAATTAAATCTTACGTTGTTCATGATAGTTGTGATAATTTTTGTCTATGACAAATGATAAACGCTGTTAAACCAAAATACCTTGAATCTATTTTACAGATTATAGCAAAATTATTTTCAAAAAACAAGATGGTTAACATTAATTCTGCTTTGGCAAGCTCTTTTCACTTAACGATCTGTGCATTTTTCTAAAATAAACATTTCTAAAATCTATATTATTTACGAATTCAATCCACTTGACAAAATAATAAAAAAGGGATATACTTCTATTTAAATAATAATAGAGGAGTTTTACAGGCTTCTTTTGTCAATTAAAATTGCATCTACTCTTGCAGATTTGATAATCTGACAGCGGATGCAGATACAAAATCATTTGATAATATTTCCTGCGTTCCAAAGGCAACCATCGGCGTTTGGAATTACTGGTTTTAATAAGAAATAATGAAATTATCCGAATTGGATATTCCTGTCGCAAGACTTGGCTTGGCGCTGCTGGGAAGATTTCTCAGCGGCGTGTCCGTCAGCTGGGAAGGCTGTCAGCCGGATACGTGTCAGCGCGTGTATTACGCTAACCACACAAGCCATCTTGACCCGTTGGCAATCTGGTCGGCTTTGCCGCAGTTTGTCCGAAACGTAACGCGTCCTGTAGCCGCAAAAGACTACTGGGAAAAAGGACTCATTCGTCCATACATTGCCCAGCGATGTTTTAACGCTCTGCTGCTGGAACGCAAAGAGGTAAAGGTTCATCACAGCCCAATAACGTATATGCTCAACGAAATGGGAGACAAGTATTCCATAATTCTGTTTCCGGAAGGCACCCGCGGCGACGGCGTACAGATTGCCGAATTCAAAAGCGGGATTTACCATCTGTGTAAAAAACGTCCGGAACTGGAGCTGATTCCCATTTATTTGGACAACATGAATCGCATTCTTCCGCGCGGACGCGTTCTTCCAGTTCCAATGCTCAGCCGGCTCATCTTCGGTCCGCCGCTATGGCTGGAACAGGGAGAGCCGAAAAATCAGTTTCTTACCCGCGCTCGGCAGGCGATAATAGACTTAAAAGAAAAATACAGCGAGTAATTTTATGGATATTCGTTCATTAATTTTAACGATAATCGTTTTGGCGATTCTTGCAACCTCCTCAGTGATAGCGTTTTACATCAAACGCCAAAAAGACACCATTGACATGCGAACGCTGGAACCGTTCTTTTCTCGCTTGAGAGGCTGGTGGTCTTTGTTTACAATTCTGACAGTTTCCCTGCTGCTGGAGCCGTTGTGCGGAAATACAATTACTCTTATCCTTTTCGCCGCGCTGTCATTTTGGGGGATGAGAGAATTTTTAACGCTCACCCCAACGCGCCCGGCTGATCACATTACCATGTTTCTGGTTCTGTTTATCTGCACAATCGTTCAGTATGTTCTGGTTGCATGGAATTTATACGAATTGTTCAGCATTTTCATTCCGACTTACGCGTTTCTTTTGGTTCCCGCCTGCATTACGCTCTCAGGAGATTCAACGCATTTTTTGGAAAGAGCGGCAAAAATCGACATGGGCATGCTGATATGTATATACAGTTTGTCATTCGCTCCGGCTTTGCTGTCGCTTCAAATGCCTGACAATTCAAGCATTTCAAGTCTTGGTCTGCTGATATTTTTCGTTGTAATCGCTCAGATAAGCGACGTGCTTCAATATGTGATGTCGCTGTTCCCCATTCGACATTACATTTCCCGCGAGATTAACACGTCCAAAACGTGGGAAGGCGTTTTAGGGTCGACGCTTGTCGTCATGCTTATCGGCGCCGCGCTGTCCTGGGCTACTCCGTTTTCATATCTGTACGCCGCACTGCTTTCCATGGCAATCAGCTTTATGGGCGCGGCTGGCTCCATGACGCTTTCCGCCGTCAAGCGCGATCGCGGAGTTAAAGATTACGGCACCTTGGTTGAAGGACACAGCGGCATTTTAGACAGAATAGACTCCCTTTGTTTTGCAGCGCCGATTTTTTATCATTTGTCACAAATAATACTCAAGTAACCGTTTGATCTCTAATTTCAAAAAAGACGATAAACAAGCAAATAATTCCCGATTCCCGCGAACCGATGTCAGTTTTCAAAGCAGAACCTTCTGAAGAAAGAACCATTGCAAACGCGCCCGTATCGACGGCAAAGCGTCCGGAACGAGCGGTTTTAGCCAGCGTGTCACAAACGAATTACAGTCCGGAAGAATCGGATGCGTTTATTGAAGAACTTGCCGGTCTGGCGGCTGCGGCGGGAGTTGAAGTAACGGCGACTCTTGTTCAGCGGCGAGCGAATCCGCATCCGGCAACGTGCCTCGGACAAGGCAAAGTTGACGAACTCAAAGCCCTCGTTGAACTCCATCAGGCGGACGTCGTCATTTTCAACAACGATTTGTCGCCCAGCCAAACCCGAAATCTGGAAACTGAGCTTAAAGTCAAAGTTCTCGACAGAACGGAGCTGATTCTGGATATTTTCGCCATTCGCGCTCAAACGTACGAAGCCAAGCTGGCGGTCGAACTGGCTCAGCTGGAATATTCCATGCCGCGATTAAAACGAATGTGGACGCACCTTTCCCGACAAACCAAAGGCGGAGTTGGTCTGCGAGGTCCCGGAGAAAAGCAATTGGAAGTCGACCGGCGTTTGGCTCAAAAAAGAATCAACGATTTGAAATCCGCTCTGGACGACATCCACAAACGCAAACAGCGGGAAGTAACAGCCCGGGCGTCTTCCAATACGATTTCTCTGGTTGGATACACAAACGTAGGGAAAAGCGAGCTTATTAACGCTCTGACCCATTCAGACGTGTTCGTTAAAGACCAGCTTTTTGCAACGCTCGACACCAGAACCCGCCGCTGGGAAATCCCGTCCTGGGGCTGCGTTCTGGTCAGCGACACCGTCGGGTTCGTTCGAGATTTGCCGCACCATTTAATCGCCAGTTTCCGCGCTACGCTGGAAGAAGCCGTCCGCGCCGATTTGCTCCTTCACGTTGCAGACGGCTCCAATCCAGACGTCTTCTCCCAAATCGAAGCGGCAAGCGAGGTCTTGCGCGACCTGGGCGTAGACGAAAAACAGACGCTGCTGGTTATCAACAAAGCCGACCTGTTCGCTCCGTGGGACGAATCCGGAAACGAGAACCTCGGGGAAGCTCTTGAAGAGAAACTGCAGGAAGGCGACATCTCCGGAATCGGCAGATACCGACGTCTCAAACAGGCGTTTCCTAACGCTATTTTTATCAGCGCCGGCAAAAAAATCGGGCTGGACAGACTGGCAGAAAAAGTTGTCGAGGCGTTAAGCCGCAATTATGCCGACGTTGAACTTAGCTTTTCCAGCGGAGATGGGAAGTTTCTCTCGTTTTTGTCCGAACACAGCGCTATTGAATCGCGCCAGTTCAACGAAGACGGTACAGTCAGCGTCGTTTGCAAAATTGCGGAACGTTTTCTCAACGCGCTGCCGCAAAACATTCAGGTAAAAAGACGAACCGGATTAAGGATTGCCAAAACAAAGGAAACAGATTTGTATCAGACCGCGACGTTAAACGATTCTGTTTTTAATCAGGAGGAAGAACATGAGTAAACGAAAATCGCTTCCGCTGATTTTAATTGTCGAGTCGGAAGAAAACGAAGTCCTGACGATAACTCACGCTTTAGCCAGCGTAGAAGCCGCCTTTGCTGCCGTTGACGCAAAGCAGAATATTAAAGACGTCATCAAACAGACCCCGCCGCAGATTGTTATTTTATCCGCAGACGGAATCGACTCGGCGCAGCAGAGCGATATTATTTCGTTTGCTAAACAAAACAATCCCAATGTTATTGTAATTGTTACATCCCAAAGCGCAGACCCGGTCAAAATTGTTGAAAGCATGAGATTCGGCGCGTTTGACTATCTGGTTAAACCGTTAGAACCGGCTCGCCTTGTCAATTCGATTTCTCAGGCGCTTGGACAGCTGAAATCGCAAGAACCGCCGCGTCGTCTTGATTCTGTTCTAACTGACAGAACAGAACTTCCAGACGCGTTCGCTCCGTTTGTTGGCGAATCCGTCCTGACGCTGAGCATTCTAAAAAAAGCGACCGTTTACGCTCAAAGGGCGTTTCCGATTTTCCTTCAGGGCGAAGTCGGAACCGGAAAGCGGCTTATGTCGCGGTTGATTCATAATGCGTCCGGCAGAACAGGCGATTACGTCTCAATTTCCCTGGAAGGGCTGGACGACGACGCGTTTTATCGGGAATTTTACAGCGTGATTCCCCGCTGTCAGTCCGGAACGCTGTATATTGCCGACATCTCCAAATCGACGCTTCGTCAACAGCGGCTGATTCTGCAATGGTTTCAAGAACAGAAGATTCATTTTCCTGTCAACCTCAACATTTCGGATTTGCAAATTGAAGACGTCCGCCTTATTTGCGGTACTGTAACGCCGTTGGAAGAGCTGCTCCAAAACGGCGCGTTCGACCAGAACTTGTACTACGCTTTGACCGCGAACTCAATTCACATTTCGCCTTTGCGAGAGAATCTGGAAGACCTTCCGGTTCTGCTGGACTATTTTCTGGAAGTCAGCGCAATCGTATACGTTCCCCGGGAATGCGCTGGAATTGTCAACCCTGGCGGAAAATGCGATGTCGTATTACGAAAAGGGAATGTTGTCACAGACAGCGTTTCAGGAGATTATCGACGCTCGGCGAGACAAAACGCCTCAAATGTTGCCGGAATACATGAATCTGTCAGAAGCTCTGTCCAAATGCGAGCCGCTGCCGTCGTTCAAAGAGGCGCGAGGATTATACATTCAGGAAGTACTGCGCCGAACGGATAACAACCAGTCGGCGGCTGCAAAGATTTTGGGGATTACGCGTCAGGCGGTTAACAGCTATCTTTCCGTTCACCCGGAAGCCAACCCCGACAGCGGCAACAAAAAATCTGAAAAATAATCGAACGTTCTTAAAGCCAAAATCGACTTCCATCCCGTTTGGACTCGATGTTGACCTTTAACTGGTCATTGGTTTCAGACCCAATATTAATGACAACATAATAACCGCGCCGCGCCGGACCGCAATTGATAAGCGGGAGTTCGTTGAACATGAAAACGCCCACGCATTCATGAATGTGACCGCAAATGCAGAGGTCATACTGAGTTTGCTGGATATGCTCTGCAACCGCTTTGCTTCCGACGTGCTTCATAAACATGGCGCGATCCGCCTTGGAACCGTAGGGCGGAACGTGCGTCAGCAGAATTCGAATGTAAGCGCCTGGATGTTCGTTTAATAACGCAGTAGCAGATTCGTCGCCTTGACTAAGGGTTTGCAAAAGTTCTTCTTCAGTAAATCCATAATCGACTTTACGCCATTGTGGAACGCCTCCCAATCCGTTAATCAGACAGCCGCCGACAATCGCAGCTTTGCCTTCCAGACTGATTCCGCGGGTTTTCAGACTTTCCGCAACCGCTTTCGTGTCGCAATTGCCGGGAACCGCATAGATATTCGTCGATACGCCGGAAAGAATATTCAATACGGTATCCAGTTCAGCTTCCTTCCCAAAGTGGGTTAAGTCGCCGGCAAGGAGAAGCAAGTCCGCCTTGCCGATAGTTTGCGTTAACGAGATGAGTTTATCGTCGTATCCCTTCTTGAAGTGAAGGTCTGACATGGCAATTATTCGCACTGATTATTCCTTTCGATTTTTATATCTGGAATTGTTTTGATGATTCTAAAATGTTTTCAAATTAAATCTTCCCATTCAAACTCAGCGTCCAGTTCGTCCAGAACGGCGTCAACCAGATTCGCTTCTGAAGTTGCTTTGCTTTCCTCGCTGACAAACAGTTCAGCGTTCTCATTGAGAACATCCGCTTGCTGCAGCATGAATTCCATGGAATTGAACGCCGCATCGAGCGTTTGAACAGAAATCGTCTCTGATGTTGGCGTTGCCGTTACAGACGCAGTTCTTACATGCGAGGCGACCGTATAAACGTCTGACGTTTTGAGTTCATAACATTCAGCGGTTTGAACCTCTATGGGCAGAGCCGGTACAGGCGCAGACATCTCAAGCGATTCAACCGGCGCAGTCTGTTCAACCGAAGTAGTTTGTTCTATCGTCGTTTGAGGCGTTAGCAATGCTAACAAACTCGCCGGCATACTGGCAGGAAGAGCGGTTGGGGTTGACGCAACGTTCTTAACAGTTCCAAAATTAATCGCAAAGAGAATAAAGTCGTCAACGTTGACGGAACCGCTGTCGTCGAAATCGGCAGCGCAAGCGACCTGCTTCATCTGGTCTGACAGAGGAGAGGAATTGATCGACGCTTCGTCAGTATTCGTACCGTATACCGTCGCGAAGAGAATAAAGTCGTTCACATCAACCCGTTCATCGCAGTTGAGGTCGTAATCGTACGGGACAATAGCCGTTGGAATCTCGTTTGAACCGACTGAAATCGGGGAGCCGATTGAATTGATCGGCAAACCGCGATCCGGGTCGCCGTTGGAACTGACCGGCTCAAACAAAAGTTGCGCCATGATAAACGCGGAGCCTTCTTCCGGCGTTGACAATTCTGCAGGCGATACCGTTATCGACATCGTTGTAACGCGCGGATTGGCGTCGTCAATGGAATTGACAACAACGTCGACGCCCTCCGGCGTTTGAATCGACGACAAAACAGGCGTAAAAACGGTTGAATCGTAAACGATTGACGTCGTATACGGCTGAACTACGTAACCGTCCGACCAAACTTCCAGATAGAAATCTGACCAGTTGTCTACGGAAACGATTGATTCCGGAATCGAATCCGCCGAAGTCGTATGTTCAATGTCCGTCTTTGTTTGTTCCGTTTGAATCGAACCGTAAAAATTGACTGGCGACAATTCAACGGTCAGCGTTCCGGAATAGTATTCAAAATCGTAGTTGTTGTCTTCCGCTCCAGAGGCGGTAATCTCGTATTCGCCGATGTTGTCAAACTGAGCGTAGTTGGAAGCAGCGTTTACGGGAGTATCAATTACAGACTCGTCTTCCCCATTGACAAAGCCGGAATATGTTACCGTATATTCCGGAGCCGCGTCGCCGTAAGTAATCGACTTATCGTCCGCTGTTGCCGTCAGCATTGCTTTTGCAATCGAGAAGTTCTGCGTCGTCGTCCCTGTCAAAACGTAATTTTCATTGGATATTGCAGCAGTCGCCGAATATGACCCGGCGTCTTTAACGGGGTTATTATACGACAAGGACAAGCCGGCATCGTCATTATTGATAGTTCCGGAAACCGTTGCAGAAATTGTCTGCTCTTGTCCGTTATAGATTAGCCCTTCGTAATCGTCAAATGAAACTGTTACGGACTTCTGATCAACGTTAAGCGTTCCAGACTGATAGACGAAATCGTAATTGTTATCCGAAGCGCCGGAAGCGGTAATTGAATACTCGCCAGCGTTGTCAAACTGAACATAGCTAGATGTTGCGGTTGCAAGAGTATCAATTACTAACTCGTTTTCCCCGTTGACAAATCCCGAATACGATACCGTATATTCTGGAGCCGCGTCGCCGTAGGTAATCGTTTTGTCGTCCGCCGTTGCTGTCAGCGTCGTCTTGTCAATTGTGAAACTCTGCGTCGTCGTTCCAGTCAGAATGTAATTCTCATTGGAAATTGAAGCAATCGCCGTATACGATCCAGCGTCTTTGACTGTCTTGTCGTACGTCAGCGACAATCCCGGATTATCTCCGTTAACCGTTCCGGAAACCGACGCGGGAATTGTCTGCTCTTGTCCGTTGTAAATCAGTCCTTCGTATCCGTCAAATGAAACCGTTACCGCTTTCTGATCAACCGTCAGCGTTCCTTGTTCATATACGAATTTGTAGTTGTTGTCTGCCCCTCGACCGACTGTAATCGCGTATTGACCAACGTTGTCGTATTGTGCGTAGGACGATCGCGCTGACGGCTTAGTATTGATAACAAATTCATCTTCTCCGTTGACGAAACCCGAATACGTTACCGTATAAACAGGCGCCGCGTCGCCGTAAGTGATAGACTTATCATCAGCCCTTGCGATCAGCGTTGCTTTATCAATTGAGAAAATCTGTGTCGCCGTTCCGATCAAGATGTAATTTCCATTGGAAATCAAAGCGGTTGCGGTATACGATCCAGCGTCTTTGACTGACTTGTCGTACGTCAGCGATAATCCGGGATTGTCTCCGTTGACCGTTCCTGAAACCGAGGCAGATATTGTCCGTTCTTGTCCGTTGTAAACCAGTCCTTGATAATCGTCAAATGAAACCGTTACAGACTTCTGACCAACGTTCAGCGTTCCTGGTTGATAAGCAAAATCGTAGTTGTTATCCGAAGCCCCGGAAGCTGTAATAGAATAATCGCCAACGTTATTGAACTGAACGTAGTTAGACGTTGCGGTTGGCATCGTATCAACTACTAACTCGTTTTCCCCGTTGACAAATCCCGAATACGATACCGTATATTCTGGAGCCGCGTCGCCGTAGGTAATCGTTTTGTCGTCCGCCGTTGCGGTCAGCGTCGCCTTTCCAATCGAGAAGTTCTGCGTTGTCGTTCCTGTTAAGACGTAATTTGAATTGGAAATAGAAGCTGTTGCGATATATGATCCGGCGTCTTTAACCGTCTTGTTATACGATAGCGACAACCCCGGATTGTCTCCGTTGACGGTTCCGGAAACCGCCGCAGAAATCGACTGTTCTTGTCCGCTATAGACCAATCCAGCATATTCGCCAAATTCAACCGTTACCGTTTTCTGATCAACGGTCAGCGTTCCAGATTGATAAACGAAATCGTAGTTATTATCCGAAGCCCCGGATGCGGAAATCGCATAATCGCCAACGTTGTTAAACTGAACGTAACTTGAATCAGCAGTTGCAAGAGAATCGATAACTGACTTGCTCTCTCCGTTGACGAATCCCGTATACGTTACAGTATACGCCGGCGCGGCGTCCCCGTAGGTTATCGTCTTATCGTCCGCCGTTGCGGTCAGAGTCGCTTTACCGATTGAGAAGTTCTGCGTTGTC
>CACXSS010000233.1 GCA_902770245.1 uncultured Planctomycetota bacterium
CAAGTTTAATTTCAATATTAAAAGTATCTCGTTCGGAATTTGGTTTATATTCTATCCCGTGTTTGTCCATTCGATAATTTATTAATGGCAAAGTCTCTAATATAGAATAATCTGGCATGCCAAGAATACTTTTAACAATACGTTTAATATATTTTTTCATGTTATTCTTTAATGCTCCATTCATAGGGTATAAAACAGGACTGATAAAAACCTTCGCTAAAATTCCAGCCAGGCATATTAACCAAACCAACATCAATGCAATTTAGAATATTTCTATGATCGAACCTTTGCAAATCGTTTGATTGACCAATTCTCTCAAATATTCCGACACTTAAACTGTATATACCACTAGTAAGCGGGAGTTTAGGAATATGAAATTCAATATAACCATCCTTTTCCAATCGTCCAATCTGTTTTTCTGTAATTCTCGTATTACAGCCTATGATGTGCCTTTGTTCATAATCTATCAAAACAAAACCAATTACTGCATTATTAACTGGTTCATTGATATGATAATAAAACCTGACATAAAGATCTCCGTTCATTTGGCAAAACGCCTTTTCAGATAACATTTCAGGAGTTGCCCCCACAAGCGTTTTTGTTATAACGGCTTTTTGATGTTGTTTCCTATCATTTTCACCGAGTTCTTTTTGTTCCTGTTGTAATAATTTAAAATAATGATCTACAACCGGACCCGTTGGACCATCGTCCTTCATCTCGCCGTGTTCAAATAATATTGCTCTTTGACACAAATTCCGAACGGCTGTCATGCTATGACTGACAAATACAACCGTGCGTCCTTCGCTGGCAACTTCACTCATCTTGCCCAGACATTTTTTTTGAAACGCCAGGTCGCCGACGGCAAGGACTTCGTCAACGATAAGAATTTCCGGCTCCAGGTGCGCTGCAACCGCAAAGCCCAAGCGCGCGTACATGCCGCTGGAATAGCGTTTGACTGGCATGTCTAAAAAATCCTCAATTCCTGCAAAATCGACAATGGCGTCAAACTTGCTGGCGATTTCCTGTCGGGACATGCCCAGAATCGATCCGTTGAGAAAGATATTTTCTCTCCCTGTCAGGTCGCCATGAAAGCCAGAACCAATTTCAATCAAAGCGCGCATGCGTCCATTGACTTTAATACTGCCCCGATTGGGCTTGAGAATTTTGGAAAATATCTTCAACAGAGTGCTTTTTCCAGCCCCATTATGCCCGATCAAAGCGACGGATTCGCCTTCTTCGACTTTGAAATTAACGTCTTTGAGCGCCCAAAACTCGTTTTTTTGAAGTTCAGTTCGACTGGGACCTAAACCGACCATGCTTTTGAGCATAGCGGGCACAGCGTCGCGAAGCGAGTCGTTGAACTCGCCGCGATTGAATTTCTTCCAAACGTGATTGACTTCTATTGCAGTTCCCATTTTGGCAAATATTCGTTTAAGGTATATTATATTATAATATACTTTTCGGATTATTCAAATAAATTTTTAAATTGATTCCAATACAGTCTTAGAACTGATAAGTTATATCTTATACAATCCCTCTAAATTATCTTTCCTAAAGATGAACAGAAACAAAAAGGGGAATATTGCAGATAATCCCCTCTGATGGTAGTTTAAAAACGTTAATCGTTGCTGAGTATCGTTTTATCGACAGAATCAATCAGGTTTTGAATGATTGCGTTGGAGTCAATACCGTCGAGTTTTGCCTTATAGGACAGAATCAGTCGATGGTTTAGCGCGGCGGGCGCGACGAATTTCACGTCCTGAAATCCGCACGTCGGGCGACCGTCAAATAGCGCGGCGGCGCGGGCAGACTCCGCAATTCCAATCGCAGCTCTGGGCGACGCTCCGAACGTTACGTATTGCTTGACCAGTTCCGGCGCATCGGCAGAATCCGGGTGCGTTGCCGCCGTCAGTTTTGCAATGTAGTTCGCAACCGCAGGCGGCAGGAAGACGTTTCTCAATAAGGCAAACGCCTTTTCCAGCTCGCTGGACGAGAAAATAAACTCTGCCGTTGGCGGAACTCCGTGACGACGAGACGTAATAATCTCCTCAAGCGTTTGAGCAGACGGCGACGCAACGTGCAGCTTGAACAGGAATCGGTCTAACTGCGCTTCCGGCAGCGGGTACGTTCCTTCCAGTTCTATCGGGTTTTGGCTTGCCAGGACGAAAAACGGCTCCGGCAGCGGACGAGTCTGTCCGAATGCGGTTACGCGCCGTTCCTGCATCGCTTCCAGCAAAGCGGACTGCGTCTTGGGCGAAGCGCGGTTGATTTCGTCCGCCAGCAGAATATTCGTAAAAACAGGACCTTCCTGAAAGACCATCTCCCGTTTTCCAGACGGCGTATCCTGAAGCAGATGCGATCCGGTAATGTCGCCCGGCATGAGGTCTGGCGTGAACTGAACGCGATTGAACTTCAGTCCCAGCAACGTTCCCAGCGCCTGAATGAGCGCGGTTTTCCCGACGCCGGGCACGCCTTCGAGCAGAATATGCCCTCGGCTGAAAATTCCAATCAGAACCAACTTATGCAGTTCCGGACGCCCCAGCAAAACGCGGTTGAGTTCGTCCTGAAGATGGTCGATTTTTTCTTTTACCGGCTGAATTTGTTCAGCTGTAAGTAATTCGGACATGGTGAATTAGTAATGAGTAATTAGTAATGAGTAATTACGCAAAGCGCCTCACGAAATATTCTCGCAACTCGCTCCGTGGGTTAAAACCCACGGCTACAAATATTGAACCGCTAACGCGGTTCTAGCGGAACGCTATCGCGTCTGATTTATAGCAAAACCGCGTTGTCGATGAGTCTGGTTGTTCCGATTCTAACCGCCAGCAAGGCGACGAGTTCTTTGCCCTGCCAGAGTTCCGGCTTGACAACGTCCGTTTCCGGAACCGGGTCGAGGTTTTCGCCTTCAACCAGAATCGCGTAATCGACGCTGGCGTCTTTCGGTTCGGAAACGATTTCTCGCATGGCGTCTGCAATTTGAGCGACGGTGTATTCTCCCGTACTCGCCAGTTCTTTCGCCTTTTTCAGAGCGCGGCTTAAACAGAGGGCTTCCTCGGTTTCGGCGTCTGACATGTAACGGTTTCGGCTGCTGATTGCCAGTCCTTCCGGTTCGCGAACGATGGGACAGCGAATGATTTCAACCGGGACGTTGAGGTCATTTACCATCCGTTTGACGACCTGAACCTGCTGGAAGTCTTTCTGCCCGAAATAGGACTTTGTCGCCTGAGTGAGGTTGAAGAGCTTCAAAACGACTGTCGCAACGCCCTGAAAATGAATTGGACGCAGTTTGCCTTCCAATCTGTCAGCCGGCGCAGCGGTAACGTTGACCCAGGTGCAGAATCCTTCCGGATACATTTCCGCCGGGGATGGAATAAACGCGACGTCGCAGTGCGCCGCTTCGAGCTTTTCGATATCAGCCGCTTCCGTTCGCGGGTACTTGTCGAAATCCTCGTTCGGTCCGAACTGAGACGGGTTGACAAACACGGACGCGACAGCGATGTCGCATTCCGCCTTTGCGTAGTCAACGAGGCTGATGTGCCCCGCATGAAGGGCGCCCATTGTCGGGACAAGCCCTACGGTTTTATTTTCTTTTCGCCATTGAGCGGCAAGCGCCGCCATTTCTGATGTTGTACGAACGATTTGCATATTTAGGGAATAGGAAATGGATGAAAGGCGGTAATGAAGCGAACGAAGTGAGCGGAATTACGCAGTTCGCCGAAGGCGAACAAAAAAGTTAAAACCATCGCCAGAATCGCCTCAATAAATACTCACAACTTTTTTCTTTCTATTTTACATTTAATCATACGAATCTCAAGCCCCCCTATTGTATTTCTGACAAGATTCTTTTATAATTCATTAAATGATATGGGGGAACCATCATACCTATTCCCTATTCCCTACTCCCTATTCCCTACCCCTAACACAAGGAGACAACATGAAACGAATCCTGTTTTTGGCGTTGACGTTAACGGCGTCTTCGCTTTTTGCGGCAGATTTTTTGACGTTCGAACGCGTTGACGTTGACCCGGTTTTTCGTTCTGAAGGCGCGGCAATTGCCGACTACAACAACGACGGCAAGCCCGACCTGGGCGTCGGCGAGCTTTATTACGCCGCTCCGGACTGGAAGCCGGTTCCGTTCAACGGCAAAGGCTATTCTGAATACCAGTGGCAAAATTACAGCATCGTTTTCGGCGCTGCGGCGGCAGACGTCAACAAAGACGGATTCGTCGATTTTATTCGTCTCCCCTGGCCTGGCAAGACGCAGTACTGGTACGCCAATCCCGGCAAAGACGCAGCAAACGGCGTCGAATGGAAGGAATACAAAATTACCGACGTCCTCAATAACGAAAGCCCCGTTGCGCTGGACATGGACGGCGACGGCATCGTAGAAATTGTCGGCGGTTGGAATCCCGACGTCAACAATACCAACAGTCCTCAGCGGCGTGTTGCGGTTTTCAAAGCGGGCGACGATCCAACTCAGCCTTGGACTCGAATTGACGTCTCGGAGCTCAACCATCCCGCCGCAGGGCATTATTCTCACGGCTTTGGAATCGGGGACGTAAACGGAGACGGCCGCCCTGATATTGTTACTCCATTTGGGTATTTCCTTCAGCCGAAAGAAGGGCTGACAAGCGGCGCGAAATGGGAAGAAGTCAAAGCGGATTTCGGTCCGGAATGTTCGCACATGCAGGTTGCCGATTTTGACGGCGACGGCAAAGCGGAAATCTTCATAACCTCCGCTCACAATTTCGGGATCTGGATGTTCAAGCAGAACAAAGACGGCGGCTGGGACAGAATCGTGATAGAAGACCCGGACGACAAAATCAACTCCCAGTACCACGCCACAAAAATGGTTGACATGAACGGAGACGGCAAGCTGGACATCGTTACGGGTAAACGCTGGATGGCTCACGGCGGACACGATCCAGGCGCGTTCCTCCCGGCGGAACTGATCTGGTACGAAAACAAATGCACGCCGGAAAAGGTCAAATGGGTTCGCCACCTCATCGACGGCGCCAGCGGCGTTGCGACCGATTTTGACGTCAACGACGTCAACGGCGACGGCAAGCCCGATGTTCTCATTTCCAACAAGCGCGGCGTTATGCTGTTTATTCAGAAATAGTATTATTATAACGAGTAAGCTAACCTGACAATCCACATAACAACGATAAACATTCCAGACAGGAGAAAAAATTTTGAAATTTTTTCTCCTGCGTCCTTTTCTTGCTCTGATTTTGAGTATAATGAATATTTAGAAAAGTTTGCATTTTATCCATTTTTGCTCTATTAATATAAAATACTTT
>CACXSS010000234.1 GCA_902770245.1 uncultured Planctomycetota bacterium
AACCTTTTTTGAAAAAAAGGTTCTTCCCCTCAAACACCCCTTTCCAAAAAACTTTAGTAAGGGAAGAAAAACATAGTATTAGCAATAATCAAAGCGACCAACGGGAGCGGTTGTAATACGACTCGCGCGGCAGCGCGGATTGGGAGCGGCGCCTCGCCGCCCGTCTAATCCGTAAAATCCGTGTGCTAGTTGACCTGCTCATAACCACGAGACATTAAAAAAGGAACGAAGAATCTCGAGGATTCCTCGTTCCTGATTATCGTTTTTCTCAGTTATGAGAAAAACGACCCCTGAAACGAAATGGATTGTTACTGCGGCAGTTCGACTTTGCTTCCGTCCGGCGTGGCGTCGGAATGAATGTCAAACCACTCTTTCTGGAACTTGACCTGCTCGTGTTTCTTCGCGGCAATGTTGGTAACCAGAGACAGAATCGCGTCGGACATGGCAACTGCCGGTTTGCAGTGCGGCTGGTTGTCCTGATACGCGGCTTTCTTGTCTTCCGCCGTTTCGATATTGCGAATCAGCCAAGCCCAGTGTTCCAGTTCTTCCGTGTAGCCGCGGCTGACGTTCTGGAACGCCTGAATGCCGTAGGAATAGCTCAGCTCGTCCAGCTTGTCGACGACGTTGAGCGCGCACGGATACTTCTTTTTGAACTGGTTCTTTTCCTTTGCCTGGTCAACTTTGACGACGCTGCAGTAGTCGTTGACGTTGTGAGTCTGCCAGAGCAGGACGTCGGACTCGCGGTTGATTTGCATCGTGCCGCCGGTGCCGAATACGGTTTCGCCGTATCCACCGAAGTCGTTGCCGTTAATCGCGGAATAGCTGACGGCGATCTTGCGGCGGCGACCTTCTTCCGTATTGGGATCGTAACCCGGCGCCGGGAACTCGAAAATGCATTCGATATGGTCGTCGATGTCACGGTCTGGCGGGAAAATCGGGCGGTTGCTTGTCGCGCTGACGGAAATTGGCATCTGTTTGACGCCTCCGTGCATGGCGGAAATGAAAATCCCGGCTGCGTCGAGCTGATGGGAACCGAGTTCAACCATCAAACCGCCGCCGAAATCGTTCCACAAACGCCAGCGAATCATCGCTTCTGCCGCCGGGGCGGAATAGTAAACCGTGCCGTCGGCGCCGACGACTTTTTGCGGCTTGAATCCGGCTTTTTCGATGATTTCCGGAGCGACAACGTCGTTCATTTTGGCTTTGAGCTGCTCGACTTTCTTAATCCAAACGTCGGCTTCGGCGGAGTTCGCCTTGAGAAGAGCGTCGCGTTTGGCTTCAAAACTCTTGAGCTGTTTTTCCAACCCGGAGTACAGGTTGCGGTCGGTGTCGGTAAACTTCTTGTCTTTGGAATCGATAATCCATTTCGGAATCGGCGGCTGCCAGGAGTCCTTTTTTGGAAGGTTGGCGCGGTGCCACTGAGCGCGAATGTAGTGCAGGTCGCCCAGCAATCCCTGTTGAATGGCGTGGAACGCGTTTTCATACAGAATGTTGTAGTGACGCTGATGCCCGGTTGCCATAAGCTTGTTGGTTTCTTCGGAAACGCGACCCATGAGCTTGCACAGACCAACGGTTTTTGCCATGAGCTTTTCGGTCAAAACGTGAAGCCCCAATCGCATGGCGGCAACGGACGCAGGCGCGTGAAGGTGCAGCGGCAAGCCGATAATCACCGCTTCAATACCGAGATCTTTTACGGTCGCTTCGTTGAGTACATCGCGGTAATCGCCGAAGACTTTAACGTGTTGACGCGCTTCCGTTTCATCTTTCCAGCCATAAACGCGGCACAAGCCAAGACGGGATTTCTGAGCGAGTTCTCCGCCCAAAACGTCGCCGTTGAACGCGCGGGAAACGCTGTACGGACGAATGTCGGCAATAGCGACAACTTCGATAAACTTGGGGTTGATAGCGCCGAGAAGGACGTTGCCTTCGTCGCCGGTTCCCAAAACGGCAACGCGAACCGGTCGGTCGGGTTCGGAGTATCCGTAATAGTACCCGCCCAGCCCGGCTTTGGAAGCCAGATTCTTTTCAGTTGCGCCGCGAAGGAAATCGCGATGTGAGGCGTTCGCGTCAGTCGGAGACGCCATGACAGTCGACCCCATGGCGGCGAGGAAGTTTTTCTTCCCAATATCAGTTTGTTCAGGAGTTAAGTTCATGGTTGATGTTATATAGTGAATTGTTGACTGTTTAATAAAAAGTTGCGAGTTGCGAGTGGCGAGAAAGCGTAACTTCGTTCGTTTCACTCACTCCGTTACCGCCTTTCAACGCTCACTCACTCCCCTACGCCTTGTATCTGTTCAGGTCCGGTTTCACGCCTTCGGGCGTTTCGTCGGATTCCGGGTCGAACCAGGATTCTTTGAACTCGATTCGGCTGCTCTGCGCGGCTGCCATGTTGGTAACCAGAGCGATACAGGCGTCGCCCATAGCGACTTTCGGCGTGCAGCGCGGGTGAATGTCCGGGTTGGAAGCGTCGGGATTGTTGCGAATGCACCAGGCGAAATGCTCGATTTCTTCTGTATATCCGCGGCTGACTTTGCGGGTGGGACCGGCTGCCGTTGCCGCCTTCTGGCTGGCGCCGGACGCCTGCGTGTCCATCGTCGGGCCGGAACCGCCGCCGGAACCGACAGCCGTTGCGGACTCGTCGCGAAGGAGCGTAACTTCCTGTTCGCGTTCGAGAATGAGCGTGCCTTTCGTGCCGTAGACGATTTCGCCGTATCCGCCGAATCCGTTGCCGTTAATGGTGGAGTACTGAACGGAGATGCGGTTTCGGGACTTGATGTCGTCTTTGGGATCGTAGCCCGGCGTGGGGTATTCAAACTGACAAATAACGTGGTCTTCCGCTTCGCGGTCGTTGTCAAAAATAGAGCGATAGCCGGAGGCGACAACGCACAGCGGATGCTGTTTGACGCCGCCGTGCATGGCGGAAATGAAGATGCTGGCTGCGTCGAGCTGATGGGAGCCGAGTTCAACCATCAAACCGCCGCCGGTGCGTTTCCACAGACGCCAGCGAATGAGTTCTTCGCCCACCGGGCAGTGATACGGCGTTCCGTCGCGCAGAACGAGATCGTGAGTCTGATAGCCGTACTTGGCGGCGTCGACGATTTTGTCCTGAAGACGCATTCTCGCCTGTTCCATTTTAATGCGGGCTTTTTCAATCGCCGGACCGCGAGCCGATTCCAGCGCGTTTTTGGCGTTGTTGTAAATGGCGGCAAGCTTTTTCGCCTGCGGGTCGTTCGGCTTGAAGTTTTCCGGCATGGGCTGCTGCCAGGAGTCTCCGCCAGGCATGTTGCCGCGATGCCATTGAGCGCGAATGTAGTGCAGGTCGCCTAGAATTCCGCGCTGAATTGAGTCCATCGCTTCTTCGTAAAGAATGTTGTAATGACGCTGATGTCCGGTCGCCAGATGAACCTTCGCCAGTTTCGCCGCCTGCGCCATTTCTTTACATTCAAAAACAGAGTGCGCCATGAGCTTTTCGGTCAAAACGTGCAAGCCCTGTTCCATAGCGGCAATTGCCGCCGGCGCGTGAAGATGCAGCGGCAGAGCGATAATCACCGCTTCAATGCCCAGCGACTTGGCGTCTTTGAGCAGGTCTTTGTAATCTTCGTAAACCTTGACGTGCTGACGAGCCTCGTCTTCGGTCTTCCAGCCGTAAACGGACATAAGTCCTTTACGAGCCGCCAAAGCGGCGTCGGAATCGTGGTCGCCGTGGAAAGCGCGCCACTGGTTGTACGGACGAATGTCAGCAATGGCGACAACTTGAACGTATTCAGGATTGATAGCTCCCAAAAGAACGTTGCCTTCGTCGCCTGTTCCTAAGACGCCAACGCGAACGGGCGAGCCGTGAATGGCGCTGTATCCGAAATAGAAGCCGCCCAACGCGCCGCCGCATACAATGCCAGCCGCCCCAGCCGCTTTTAAGAAGTCTCGACGAGAGCAGTCGCAAAACGCTTTCTGACCCGCCGCTATTTGTTCCGGTGTTAAATTCATGGTAGTATTATAATTGTTAGTTGATGTTTTCTGTTTTTAGTGCGTAGTGCCTAGTGCATAGTGCATAGGTAATTCGCTTGCGCCCTAAGTACTAAGCACTAAGCACTAAGTACTATTCTTCCGTCCATTGAGTAAATCCAAACGCCTTGAGAATCGGTTTGCCGAACCAGTTCCAGACGAACCAGTCCAAACCGCCCCAGCGTCCAACCGGCAGGGTTGCCAAGGCAATCATCGCGATCATTTCGACGAAGTTTTTGTCGACAATCAAAGCGTGCCCCAGAATCGGGTGATCGAACGGGTAAATGGTTGGCCAGGCAGGCTGAGTCGCGCAGACCATGCACAGGAACGCCGCGCCGCCAAGACAGGCAAGACGCGTGCAGAAACCGACCAGCAGGCAGAACCCGATGGCTGTCAAAGCCCACGTAATTGTGAAGTTAAGGAAGTCCGTATAAGACGCAAACGGGAACGTAATTCCCCACGGCATGCGGTCAGTCGTCGGGATGATTTTGGGAAGATGTTTTCCCTTGAGCTGTTCCTGAGTCAGGACGCCTTCAAACGCTCCGGTCATTTCGTCGCCCAAGCTTTCGATGGCATTAATCCAGCCGTTCATTTCGCCGCGGAGCTTCATCATTTCGTCCCACTGGCGTTTCATCTGTTCCGGACCGTCGTTGCCGTCGCGTTTGTCTTTGCGAAGCAGGTCAAGAGAAACGAAGTAGCCTTTAACGTCAGCGTATTTAGCCGCCAGGAACGTATCCAGAGAATCAGCGTACTGATTGTAAATAACCTCGATTTCCTCTTTCTGTTTGTCCGTCAGATTGAATTTCTTTTCGACGTACTGACGCTGTTCCAGCCACGGCGTTTTATAAGCGGCGCAGGGAATCGTTCCGGTCTTTTCGTCAATTTGCATCCGGATTCGTCCTTCCAAATCCGGCGTCATGGAATAAAAGATGGGAGCGAAGGGACCTTTTGCGAGGTTTAAAAACGGAAGTGCGGAAAATTCATCTGAATTCGCGACCTTCCACACGCCTTCATAGAAAAAATGCCAGCCGATAGTCAATCGCAGCGCGACCAACGCAATCACGGTCAGCAAGCCGATAGAATAAAATTTGCGTTTCAGGGTGGGCCTCCTTTTAAAATTATTTGAGGGCGGGATGCAATTTAATGAATCCGTTTAACTTACAGATTATCTATACTACCAATTATTGTAATTGGAATAGAAGAACATTCAAGGGGGGGAAAGAAAAAAACAGGAAAATATTAATAATAATGAAAGACGGTTGGCGAGCCGGGGTGCGTAAGCCCCCGGGAAAAACTCACACGCTCTAGTTCGCAAAGTCCGCAAAGAAATGATAGCAAACGCTTTAGCGTTCCGCTAGAACCGCGTTAGCGGTTCAATGTTTCTAGCCGTGGGTTTTAACCCACGGAATAATGAACACACAAAAAGATTATCGTCAAATAACCTTTTCCGTTCGCCCTCTGAAAGAGGGTGAGAGGAAAAGGGACTGCAACGATTGCGAACAAAAACGCAGGAAAGTATAAGCGTCCGTAAAACCTCACGCGGAGCCGCGGAGATGCGGAGGTTGTTCACGAAGTTTAAAAAACAAGGCGAGCCACGGGTGTAAACCCGTGGGCGTGAGCGAAGCGAACGTAACGACGAACAAACCGGGTTGCGTAAGCGCCCGTTAAAACCTCACGCGGAGATGCGGAGCCGCGGAGGATGTTCGCAAAGTTTTAAAAATTTCTTTGTGTCCTTTGCGTTCTTTGCGGCTAATAATTCTTCGGCGGACAGGATGTCCGCGAACCCGCAGGACGAGCTGGCTTTCCACGTTCAGGTGATTCTTGGAGGCTTCCGCCGCAAGCGTCCAACGAGAACGATTTTTGGCAGACGCGCGATCTCTGTCCCCCGGATTGCGGGCACGTCCGGCTTATCAATCCGATTCGTTTAGAAACTCTAACATTTTTGCAGCTTTTACATGACCTTGATCCGCCGCTTTTTGAAACCATTTAGCAGCTTCTGCGTTATCTTCATCAACGCCATTGCCGAATAAATAACACTTGCCAAGATTATAATGCGCTTCTTCATAACCTTTATCCGCCGATTTACGATAAAGCTCTGCAGCTTTGATCTTACCCTCGTGTAGTGCGTCTTTGTTACAATATTTGTTATAATAAAAGTCTCCTAATTTACAAAGCGCTTCCGGATCTCCAGCGTTTGCTTTTTCAATCAGCTTTTTGAGTTCCAAATCAACTATCTGAAATACATATCGTTCCCCGCTGTGAGGCGTTTCTGACAGACGGGAGTCAAGATCAGTAACCGTTTGAAACGCGCCGTCTTTGAACGCTTTTAGTTCAACACCCCAACAGGGTCTGTTTCGAAAAAAATAATGTTTGTCGTTGAGAACTCTGAAGTAAATTAGTTCTGTCATCCAGTCAGGAGCGAGTTTAGCGGCAAACGGAGTTCCGCAGACACTGGCAAAACGATTGTCTTTAATCTCAAAAACGGTTTTATCCTTCCCGTTTTCGAGACGAATTTTGTCGTTGATCGCCTCTAGCGCCTCCTGTAACGTAACCGGATTCCTGTCAATCCAGTTAATTCTCCATTCTTTAAATTCGTCGCCAGCCAGAATTGCAACGTTGAAATGACCTTTATCCACCGCGGATTTCCTGTAAACGTTTCCTTCAATTTCAGGTTCGCCAAAAGGAACTTTAAGGAACAGCTGACCTTCGCTGAATTTCAAAAGCGGCTTGTAATTCAGCAGCGCCGATTTGCATTTTTCGTCTATTGGCATTGCAAATTTGACGGAAACCGGTTCGCCCGTTGGAGGAATGGAAATAACAACTTTGTCTATACCGACAGGCGCGGCTTTTCCAATTTCGGTTTGACCGATATAAACGGGAATGTAGTTTGTATACCGATAGTCAAATTTTAATTGCGACTTCGTATGATTGACAAATTTGACCGTAAAAATAAGCTGTTGGTTGGATGCGGTTTTCTGACCGTTTGATTCAAACGCCGCCGTTAACGCATGGCTGACTTTTTCTTTTTGCAATTCCGACCATTGAGCGGGATTGGTTTGGGGATCGATTTGATTGTAATTCATCCCGTCTTCTTCATATACTGAAGCTGTAACATCCGTTCCATAGAGTCCAAATTCTGTCATTGGATTAGATAGCCAGCTTTCATCGGCTTCATAGAGGAACACGGATTCCGTTGTTGTTTTTTCGCCCTGAGAGGCAGACCAGCCGATGAGTACGGATTTAACTGACCACGTCAGCGGCGGTTCAAGAACAATGTCGTCCAGCCCGTAAACGCAAAGCGCCGGAGTTATGATAACCAACAGGAAAACGACGACAGCGTGAATAGTTTGGACTTTCATAACAGATTAAGGGTTTGACGAACAGTCGGAAACAGGTTATAACAGGAAACAAAGCAATACGCTATTGTTTTTGGTTATTATACGACAGATGTAATACTAATGCAAGAGAGCAGATGAGAATAATTCAGAAAAAATAACAAGAATTAACGTAACGTATTGTTTGTAAAGAAGAACGCACCCAATTTCCCTCCTCGGCTCTGCGTCTTGACAAATATGTCAATTTAAATACAATAAATAATCAGGCATGGAGAGTTCAAAAAACAAATTCTCAAGAAACAAATCAGATAAACAAAATGTTAAATTTTTTACTGCTATTTGTAAATTTGACGTTCAGAGCAGGTTTAGATACTCAACAAATTGATATATTGTCTCATGGCGACCAGCGTTCAGCGGCGTTTATGAGGGAATGCGACTTTGTTTATGACGGCGAGTCGTGTCTGGTTTTAAAAGACAAGTACAGGAACGAAGTTGATCTGTCTCGATACAAAATCATTAAAGGCGTGATTATTCATAGCGACGCGTTAGGCATATTTAGAGAATATCTGGACGAAACCAATTCCGAAAATTTCATTAACTTCATAAAGAACGAACTGTGCTTTCATTTCGAAATAATAGATTACAAACAGGCTGATCAGATAGCGCTATTTTGTCCTTCCAGAGTCAAATTGACGATTAACATTGGGAATTTTCTGTATGACGCTGTTTTCAATAATGCGCTCAACGCTTTTGAAAACACATTGCTCTTTGACCCGGTTTTGAATTATGCGATGGACGTTTATGTAATGGCATACATACACAAGCATCCGCATATAAAAGCGTTGTATTATTCGAACTATCCCAGAGACTATGTACCACATCAGCTGTTGAATCGACTCAATTTAGAATCGTTGTCCGAACTTCAGGTTTTAGAAATTTACGATAAGAAAGCTGGCTATGCGTTTTTCTCGCAGCTGGAAAAACTGTCCTGTTTGGAGCGGCTAAATATTATAGAAAATCCCAATTTATCTGTTGATAGTATAGACTCCCTGACAAAACTAAAGCGTCTTCGCGTTCTTAAACTTGACTGCTGTCAGAACGTAGACGATGCGTGTCTGAATAAAGTTTCCGAGATGGAAAATCTGGAATATCTTTTTATCGATGCGCTTGACGCTAACGTTCAAATTACCGATGAGGGGTTCAAACAAATTGCCCAATTAAAGAATTTGAAACGGATTTCGTTAGGGAACCTGTCTATCACAGACCGAGCGCTGAAAGAGTTAAGCAAGATGGAAAGTCTGCGAGAAGTATATATCTATCATTGTCCGAATATTACATGCGACGGGATCAAATCGCTTCAGACGTTACCGGAGCTGAGAGTTCTGAATGTGGCTGATTGTAAAACTCTGACAGAATCAAAAAGCATTACAGTTCTCGATTTCCCTAAACTCGAAACGTTAGACGTGGATTTTCGAATCGAAATTAAATCCTCTCGATTGAAAGAATTGTTTGTTTCAAACGTGACAGAGTTTGACGACGATTCTCTTGACTTCTTCGATTCTCTGCCGTCTTTGGAATGTTTATGTCTGGATAATTGTCAAAACGTTTCAGACGCCGGAATAAAGCGTCTGGTCAGGTTAAAGAATTTGAAATCGCTGTCGATCAACGATTGCCCTTTAATAACAGATCGCTCGCTGG
>CACXSS010000235.1 GCA_902770245.1 uncultured Planctomycetota bacterium
TTAACAGTGTTATACGAACATCCCTTCATATTTGATTTTCTTTAGCCTTGTCTTATTTCTTTGTATAGACGATTCCTTCCATTTCGACCAGCAGTTCCGGTCGGCAAACGTCTGTAACAGTAAAGATCATCGGGACAGCGTCGCCGCAGCGTTTTCGGCAGACCTCGGCAATTACTTCGTAGTCTTCCGGACGCTTGATATAAACTCGTAAAAATGCAAGCTGATTTAATTCTGCGCCCAAATCGTCAAAACCGTGTTCACGACAGTTGGTTTTGTCGATTAAACAGGCGATGTTGTCTAAAGTACAATTAGCCTGTCGAGCCGGCTTGTCGATAAATCGGCTTTCCGAATCTATAATGCTGGCAGTGCCCGAGATGAAAATAATGCCGCCGTCATCGTACTCTACGCCCAACGCGCGAGCGAATTTGGGACTTTGCGGGCTATAGGTTTTTTCGTAATTGAAAGCGCTGGTTTGCTGAGGATTTTCCAACGGAGCGGCAACCAGATTTGCTGAGTTGGAATGAATCGACAGCCCGGCAAGAATCACGTTTTTCCCGTCTGAACCGATGCCGGTGCTGGCGGGATAGGCGTCAAAGTCGGACGAGTCGAGCGGGTATTTCCGACAGAACTTCATATCGCCAAAGAAATCCGTCCTGGCGCGGTTAAGTTCTTTGTACCGCTGAGTTTCGCCCTCCGGACCGACAATGTCGCCCAGATAAATCCAGATTCGAATAACGTCTTCAAAAGAAATATCGAGCTGATTAAACTGCTTTTGGAGTTCTTCAAAGCAGGAATAAGATTTGGGGTAAACCAGATCGTCTGAAACAGTAGGACGACAGTTGAGAACATGCGTCCAATCCAAGCCGGAATAGGAAACCGTGGAAACCTGATCCGACGTCCGTTTAATGGAAATTGCGTCTGAACTTTTGGCGGAAAGCCCCCACGCCTCAATGGCGAAAGCCGCGCCGGTTACAGGAGCCTGGGGAATAATCTCGAAAATCGGACAGTCGTCTCCATAATGATTTTTAAGGACTTCAATAAACTTGTCTTCCTGAGCAATATCGGCAAGAAATAAAGACATACGATAGATGACGTGATACTCTTCATCCTCGTTGAGCTGGTCTCCAAAAGCGCGTTCCAGCTCGTCCAATGAATTGGCGAAAAGGGTTAAGCAATCCTCCTCATATACAGGACGGACGACGAAACTCCAATGTCCAATTTCTCCCAGTTGGATATAGGATGACTCTATAGCAGGCAGGTTAAATTTATTTTCGGTCATAGCTTACTGCAAGGGAACCTGCGTTAAAACTTACGTCCTTTCTTTGGGCGGTCCCCTTTTTCGTGTTATTTGAGCAAATGTATGAGTTCATGTTCATTTAAAACATAAGTTCAAAATACATATAGCTTTCAAACTCAAAAATCCTTAATATAATATATCATACCTGAAATGTAATTTAAAATCAATCCTGTTCAAGTAAAAAATAGAAAAATTCTTAAATTATTTTATTGATAAAAGTTAAAATAGGCGATTTGCTTGAATTGACGCAAGTTTCTAAAGAAAAATCTTAAGAAATATGAAAAGACCTATAGCTATTTTTTTAAAAAAAGACTACTGTATTCTGGCGATGGCGTATACTTAAATTGCCGTAAATATCAACAGACCCCGCTAGTATAATATAATGTCTCAACAGTCCGAACAATCCCAGCCGAATTCCGTTAACGACGACTTTCAGGAACGCAAGAGAAAATTTTTTGAACAATCGATAGATAATTTAGACGATTCTTCTCGAACGGTTCATTCGCTGCTTTTCCCGGGAAGTATAGACTGGTATGTATTGCGGCAGTTTCTTTTTCTTTTTTTGGCCGCAGTAATATTTATATCCGTATTTTACATAATAATGGATTTTCTTAATAGCTCGGACGTCTTTATACAAAAATGCCATCAGCATAACGTGCCGATTCCTGTTGCGTTGTACCAGTTTTATATGCCGCGCCTTTTGGCGATGTTTGATTCTCTGCTTTCTGTGTTCATTATTATTCCCGGCATAGTATTGATAAACCAGATGATAAAGCGCAACGAAACAATTGCTCTTGCCTGTATGGGTATTCGTCGAGTTCGGGCGGCGTACATGATTTTTGCGGCTGCAATAGTTCTGATTGTTTTTTTTGCGTATTGCCGCGAGTTCATTTTGCCCAGTCAGCGTACGATTATTGGGGATAGTATAAGCTCCTTTTTTGAACGGGAGAAGTCGCGTATTGAACCTAAAACAGATCCGGTAACGTCAGTCTATTTTACAGGCGATGCTCTGGATATTTCCAAAAAGATTATTATCAAACCGGTGTTTCACATGCCGATGTCAAATCTGAGCAAGTATGGACAGCGTATTTCAGCCGAGGTCGCTATATGGCAGGATGAAGTGTTGGCAGACAACACGAACGAAACTCGACCTGCCGGTTATTTGCTGAAAAAAGTAGTTGCCAAAAAATGTCTGGATAATGAAGGTACGATTTTTGAGAATGACAAACCTGTATTGTATACCCCGTTACACAACGAGGGATGGCTGGAAAAAGGCGAATGTTTTTTAGTCAGCGGGATTGAAATAGAAGATTTAACGATCAATGTCGAAATGAAAGAGTATTCTTCCATTTTTGAGTTGAGAAGAATTATGGAACGCATGCCTTCCACTCAGAGGACGGACGCTTCCATTATTATTCATAAACGCATCGTGAGACCATTCATCGATTTTTGCGTTATCTTTGTTGGATTGTCTTTTATTTTGGCAAACGAAAACCGTATACTCGTCATTCTTCTAAAAGTTGCTCTTTGGTGGCTGGTAACCTGGATTATAATCAATATGACCAGCGCTCTGGCGGGCGACACGGATCAACTGCTTACTCCAGCCGTGGCGGCATGGCTGCCTTTAATTACATTTGCTGCAGTTGCAGCGTATGTCTGGGATAAAGTATATTATTAAGGCGCTCGTCCGGTAACTGCGTATCTTTACTTGCCAGTTGGCTATTAGCTCCTGTTCCCTGGCTTTTAGCATATCCATCGCGTTTCTAACGTTAAGCGTTAAAATTGAGAGCCGCGAATGTCCAGGCTAATGGCTAGCGGCTCTCCGGTGCGGATTTGCCTGGATTATCATGGAATATATTGTATTCCAAAGATATTTTCTACAAATTGAAAATTTTTCTAATAGAAGAAAGAGAAAAAGCCGATAGAAATAAAGTAGACTGTAATAGGTTCATTATTAGTTGAGCTATATACGCATAAAATACGGCAGTCTGGATTTCCTCCTACAATAGAGGTAATTAATATGAAATATTCGAGTTTATTCCCGAGATTAGCGATTATCGTCATTTGCACAGTAAGTATTGCCAAGGCGCAGTACATAGCCCCGGTACAGGGACCTTATGGGCAGATGGCAGACGAGCAAAGCGTAACTACTGAGACAGTTTCGCCAGATGGCATTTATTCTTATCCTATGTCATCGGGTATAGTTCGCGATCGCACAGACGGCTGGTATAAAAGCGTATGTCCGATGAGTTGCGATCAGTTCTGGGGACCTGGACAATGGCGATTCAAGGCGTGGGCAGATCAGGGCATTACCTACGGTTCAAGTCGTATTGACGAAACTTATGCTCCGCAGGCGTACAATGATATGTATAACGGATATCAGATGAATCAGGTCTATCTGGCTTTGGAACGTAAAGTTGCAGAAGATGGAATGAACTTCAGCTGGGGCGGACGCGTTGACGTGTTCTTCGGTACAGATTATTATTACACTCAAGCATACGGTCTGGAAGCCAGCAACGTTGGATATTTGACAACCATTAACGGAGTGGAAGGTCGAGTCAATCACTGGAACGGAGACGGAAATCGACATCTGGCTCAAAACGTTTCAGAATACGGCGTTTCAATTCCTCAAGCGTACGTGGAAATGTACATGCCAATCATGACGGGCGTTAAAGTCAAAGCTGGTCATTATTATTCCGGCATGAGCATGGAAAGCCCGATGGCAGTTGAGAACTTCTTCTACTCTCACAGCTATACAAGCTATTATGGAACTCCGACTACGCTTACCGGCGCTGAAGTAACCTTCGGCGGATCCAATGGTCTTTCCATCTTCGGCGGCGTTGATCTGGGTTGGAACCGCATGTCGACCAAATCTGGCGTTGCTTCCGGATACGGCGGCGTTCGCTGGATGGATTCCTGCCGTACGCTGGCGACGCAGTTTATGGTTCACTCCGGAAAGGAAACCTGGACGTACAGACCGAATCGTTTCTCTGATATTCAGAACGCAGAATTCAGCGTTACCGTTTTGAGCTGGCTGACGGAATGGAGAATTACATCCTGGTTGGCTACCAGTCTGGAATTCGTTTATGGCTGGGACAACAAGGGCGATTTCCCCAGAACGAACGTCAGTTCAAGCACATGGACTGGTCTTACCAACAGCTGGTACGTCCGCTGCACGGATACAATTACAACCGGTCTGCGCTTTGAATGGTTCCAGGACAATCCGCAGTGCGGACGAATCGTGTACTCCAAGGTATTCGACGACACCACGTACAATGTCTACGACATCTCCCTGGGAGTCAACTGGAAGCCGACTTACTGGTGCACGGTTCGACCGGAAGTCCGCTGGGACTGGTCTGACCTCAATGGTCCTATCAAGTTCTTCGGAGAAAAGAACAGCCAATTCACCTTCGGAATGGACGTCTTGCTTAACTTCTAGTTCCGAATTCCAATCGTAAACACACTCCTTGATTAAACAGTCTCTGTATCAATCCATCCATGATACAGAGCTGTTTTTTTATAGTTGCGAGTTGCGAGTAACGAGTTGCGAGAGAATGTCTGAAATAACAAAAACGCGAGGCGTTGTCTTAAGAGCTGTTTAATAGAGTTGTTTATAGATTAACAGAAAACGGAGGACATGGGATTCGAACCCACAACCGGTTTCCCGGCAACTGATTTCGAGTCAGCCCGCTAGCCATTCGCTTATCCTCCATAGCTTTCAAAGATGCAATATTTATACCATAAAACTCAATTCATTCAAGTAGGGGCAGGGGATTTATTTGGAGTGAGACGGCTTGCCGTCGCTTTCATTACCAATAACGATGCAAACGTCGATAAAAGCCTGTTCGTGCCAATCATGAACTGAGTACCAGAAATTGAGGTTCATCCGGTAACTGCGTACCTAACGGTTTTGAGCAGGACAGTCCGTTCACGGATTTGACGGATTAAACGGAGCGCGAAGCCGCGCGGGCGGAAAA
>CACXSS010000236.1 GCA_902770245.1 uncultured Planctomycetota bacterium
TCTTCCTTCTTCACCGGCTTGACCGTTCTTCAAGACGGTTCAACGTATACCATCACCGGCATGGTTGACCCCAACGCCGTTCCTGAACCGTCGACGTGGATGCTGCTCATTCTCGGCGCTGCGGGACTGTTGTTCTGGAGAAAAAGAAAGTAAGATAATTATTCTCTTTAAGTAATAAAAAAGGCGTCTGTTTTCAGACGCCTTTTTTGTATTGATTGTTTTTGAGAAAAATCTTTTCTCATTCCGGCAGATAGCCGTATTTCTCCATGTACTGTTTCCAGACCGGATGTTCGAGAATGCGATTTTGCAGTTCCGTGTCGATTTCGTACTTGTTCTTTTTGTGACTCTTTTTGGCTTCGCAGTAGGGAATGAGCTGTTCTCTGGCGGGTTCGAAGTCGCCCAGTTCCAGCTGAGCGTACAGGCGTTCCATCGTTTCTACCGGCGAGCCGGTGAGTTCCTTGAACGAAATATTGGCAAACTGGTTTTCCGGCAGATTTGCGGTGTCTTCCCAGAAGGATTCGTACATGAGGTCAAACAGATGGAAGACGTACTCGTCCCAGTCTTTAACCGGGTGCTGGAATCCGTTGTCTACCGACAGGCGCTGCCAAAGGTTGACTGTCGATGGGAAAAGCGTCAGCGGATCTCGATGGATGTGAACGAACTTGGCGTCTGGATAAAGCTCGCGGAGCAGGGCGATTCTGGCGGTGTGCGTCGGCGACTTGAGAACAAGGCGTTTTCCTTCGTACTTGTACGTTAACGCCTGCATGAACCAGTGGAGTTTGTCTTTCCAGTTCTTTCTTCCCGCTTCGGAAACGGTTTTCAAAGTAAGGTATTCAATATCCTTTTTGGTATTGTTCGGAAACGCCATGTTGATATACGGCGACGGAACGCCCAGATTGCACAGCGCAAATTCGTCTTCCTGCGGAGATGTCCAGCTCATATCGACGTTATCCATGGGGCGTTTGTTGGGTAGATATACAAACTTGGTAATAACGCCTTCTGAAATAACGAAATGGTTTGGACTAAAGCACTCGTAGCAGTTTGGGAACGCGTGACGCGGGTCTTTAACGAACAGTTCGTGAAGGAACGTCGTTCCACTGCGCCAATGCCCGACGATGAACACCGGCGGCTTGTCAATTTCCGTCTGTTTGATTTTCCCGCCAACAGTCAGGCTTTGAATGCCCAGCAGGGACGAATCAATAAACGAACAGCCGTAATTGATTAACGCCATGCACCAGCGGGACGGCGCAATCCAGAATTTATTGCGAATCAACAGTTTTGTAAACGGATAGAGCGTCATGCCGTTCCAGATTCTGGGGTACCAGAACCGATCTTTGTATCCGCCGACTTCTTTTGCGTATTTGCTTTTACTTTCCATGGGAATTTAGTTTATAAGTGCATAGTGCCTAGTGCGTAGTGCATAGTGAGATGAACGCTATGCACTATGCGCTAAAAAAGAACATTATCAGATGTTCTCTGAATTGTCAGCTTCGTCAGTTTCCGTCGAGCTGTCGCTGTCGTCTCGAGGGATGCGTTTGACGGCGACGAGTTTGTCGTTGGCGTCGAGTTTCATCAAGCGGACGCCCTGAGTGTTTCGACCGGTGTCGCGAACTTCGTCCAGCGAAATGCGCTGCAGTTTGCCGCGGGCGGTCATCATCAGGACTTCGTCGCCGGAATAAATTCGAGCGATGCCGATAACCTTGCCGTTACGGGCGGTCGTGCGAATGTCGCGAATTCCTTTGCCTCCGCGTCCCTGCGTTCGATAGCAGCGGGAACTGTTGGGGGCGTTGGATTCGGCGACGGAATCGTCGGTTTCCGGCGCGTCCGTTTCGGGAGCTTCGGTTTCCGGAGCGGTTTCAGCTTCGGGGGATTCCAGAGCGTCGGAGTCGTCGGCGTCTTCTCCGCCGATAATTGTCGTTGAACCGGGGCCGAACGGGGTCTTTTTGCCGAATCCATTTTCGCAAACGGTCAGAAGGGATGCGGTTGGGTCTGCAACGACCATGCCGACAACGCGGTCTGTTCCGACCAAGCGGATGCCTTTAACGCCGGACGAGTCTCGCCCGGACGCGCGGACGGTTGCTGCCTGGAATCGAATTGCCATGCCGGTTTGCGTCGACAGAACCAGTTCGTCTGTTTGGGACGTAACGGCAACGTCGACCAGTTCGTCTCCTTCGCGGAGTTTGATAGCTTTCAAGCCGGCTTTCCACGGTCGTTTATAGGCGGAAAGAGCCGTTCTCTTCACCAGACCGTTGGCGGTGGCGAAGGTCATGTAATGTTCCGGCAGGTCGTAATCTCGAACCGCCAGACAGTCGGCAATGACTTCGTCTTTGTCTAAATTGAGCAGGTTGACGATAGCGCGTCCTTTTGCGTCTCTAGCCGCCTGCGGCAAGTCGTAGATCTTTTTCCAGTAACATTTTCCGAAGTTCGTAAAGAACATCAAATAGGCGTGCGTAGACGCGACGAACAGGTGCTGAATCGGGTCTTCGTCTTCGACCTTGGCGCCTTTGATGCCTTTGCCGCCGCGGCGCTGAGCTTTGTATTCGTCTGCCGGAGTGCGTTTGATGTACCCGTTGGAGGAAATCGAAACGACCATGGTTTCTTCCTCGATGAGGTCTTCCAGGTCGATGTCGCCGATGTCCTGACCGGAGATTTCCGTGCGGCGCTTGTCGCCAAACTTGCGTTTGATGTCCAGCGTATCGCTGCGGACAATCGCCAGAATGTTGGCGTCGTCGGACAGAATCGTCAAGTACGAGTGAATGTCCGCCATGAGGCTGCGGAATTCCTCGATGAGCTTTTCCTGTTCCAGGTTGACCAACTGCCCCAAGGTCATATGGAGAATGGCGTCCGCCTGAACCGGGGTGAGGGAGTATTCGTCTTTAATGCCGTGATCTTCGGCGTATTCCTTGAATCCGTCTTCGCCCAGAGCGCGTTCAATCAGCGCGCGCGGACATTGAATTTCCGCCATCAAGCGGGCTTTGGCTTCCTGCTGCGTGGAACTGGTGCGAATGACCTTGATAACCTCGTCGATATTGGCGTGAGCGAGCATAAGCCCTTCGACGATGTGTTTGCGCGCCCGCGCTTTTTCCAGCAGGAAGATGGTTCGGCGGCGAATAACGTTCATGCGGTGCCGCAGGAACTCTTCCAGAATTTCCTTGAACGTCAGCGTTCGCGGCTTGCCGTCAACCAGAGCGACAAAGTTAATCGAGAACGAGCTTTGCAGCGGCGTGTATTCGTACAGCTGATTGAGAACGACGTCCGGATCGGCGTCTCGCTTGAGTTCCAGAACGAGGCGAACCGGCTCCTTGAGGTCGGACTCGTTGCGGATGTTGCTGATGCCCTCGATTTTGCCCTGATTGACCATGTCGGCAATGCGCTCTTCGACGTTGTCGCGAGTGGTCTGATAGGGAATGTCGGTAACGACGATTCGATGGCGGTTGTTTTTCATCTCCTCAATTTTCGCCGTGGCGCGAATGAGGATGGTGCTTCGACCGGTATGGTATCCTTTACGGATTCCGCTGCGTCCGCAAATAATGCTTCCAGTGGGGAAGTCCGGCCCCGGACACAGTTCGAGCAGTTCGTCAATCGAAACGCCGGGATCGTCTATGAGCTTGACAAGGCAGTCGCAGATTTCGCCCAGGTTGTGCGGCGGAATGCTCGTTGCCATGCCGACGGCGATGCCGTTGGTGCCGTTGACCAGCAGGTTGGGGAACTTGGACGGCAATACCGTCGGTTCCATTCCACGACCGTCGTAGGTGGGCATGAAGTCGACCGTGCCGAGGTTGATGTCTTCCAGCATCAGCTGGGCGAAGCGGGACATGCGCGCTTCTGTATATCGCATAGCGGCAGGCGGAAGCCCGGCGATCGAGCCGAAGTTCCCCTGTTTGTCTACCAGAACGTAGCGCATGACCCATTCCTGAGCCATACGAACCAGCGTCGGGTAAATGACGGTTTCGCCGTGGGGGTGGTAGTTGCCCGACGTATCGCCCGAGATTTTAGCGCATTTGATTCTGCTGGAGCCGGGGGTCAGATTGAGGTCGTTCATCGCAACCAGAATACGGCGCTGAGAGGGCTTTAAGCCGTCGCGGACGTCTGGCAGAGCGCGGCTGACGATAACCGACATGGAGTACGTCAAATAGCTTTGCTTGAGTTCGTCTGTAATAGACTGACGAATGAGCGTCGTCCCGTCTTTGAAGTTTGCCAGCGCGTTGGGACCGGGAACGTACATGTCGGCGTTAGCTGGCGTCTGACCGTCGGGCGTGTTGTTGTTATCAGGGGGGAGTTCGTTGGACACGGTGGATGTTGGTTAGTAGTTAGGAATGGTGAGAATTTGCAATTAGCAATTGTCAATTAGCAATTAGCGCAAGCGTCTCATCAATTGATAATTGCTCATTGCTAATTACTAATTAATATATTATAGCGTTTTAGCGATTTTCTGCAAGGGAGAAATGGGGAAAAGACGTCATTTTACTGGAGAATTGTCGCCTATTTTTTAAATTTGTATCTGTAATGTAGATTGCGTAATTATTGAGGCGCTTTGCGTAATTTCGAATTCCAGATTCTGAATTATTACGCTCCCTTTTCCGGGGCGCAAATGGTTGACCCGATACTGGCGACGATAATAAACGCGATCGCCAGCCACTGAATTGCGCTGAGGGCTTCTCCGAGAAAGACCAGCCCGGACAGGGCGGCAAAGGCGGGCGAAAGACTCTCTAAAATACTGTACGTCTTGGCGGGCAGTTTTTTCAACGCTATCATGTCGAGCGTAAACGGCAGCGCGCTGGAAAAGACGGCAACGCCCAAGCCCATCCAGAACGCATTAGCGCTCAGAGCGGTTAAATTCCCCTCTCCAACGCCAAAGGGGGCGACCAGAACAGCGGCGATTATCATTCCAATCGTAACGGAATCGGAGCTTTTCATCGTTCGGGAGAGCTTGTCAATCATGACAATATACAGCGCCCACATCAGCCCGGCAAACGCGACAAGCCCCGCGCCGATAACGTCTACCTGTTTAACCCCGCCGAGGTCAAAGATGAGGAGAATTCCCAGCCCCGCCAGAATCGCCCAGAGAAAGTCCAGCGGACGACGGGACATGAGCATAGCCAGACTCAGCGGTCCAACGAATTCTATTGTAACCCCTACGCCCAGCGGAACGCGGTTGATGCCGCAGTAAAACGACAGGTTCATTGCGCCGATGGAAAACCCGTACAAGAGCAGTTCAAACCATTGTTTTTTTGAAACCGCAAGAATGTTGGTTCGGTTTATAATCCA
>CACXSS010000237.1 GCA_902770245.1 uncultured Planctomycetota bacterium
TTTCCCGATTCTCGATTTTCCGCGTCTGGATTGACCAAAGCAAATGCGGCTCCTGCGGCTTGTGCGCTCAAAAATGCAAATCCTCATGCATCAATTCCAAAGGCAAAGTTGTCGATAACAGCCGCTGCGTTGACTGCTTCGACTGTCTGTATGCCTGTCACAAAGACGCGATTCATTACGGTCTTCGCATTGACAGCAACAGATTCCTTATTACAGAAATAGAAGACGAGACGCAAAAGACGCCCGCGCCCGAAACGCCGGCGGATTCTGCTGCTCAATCCAGCGTTGACGGCTCGCGCCGCGAGTTCGTCGGAGCTTTGGTTGGCGTAACCGGCTTAACGGTTGCCGTTCAAGCTCTGCCCAGTTCCGCTGCAGAGGAATCTGCGGCGCCGTCAGAACCCGCCCCAGCGCCTGCGGAAAAAACCAACGGCATTCCAGAAGGCGTAGATCCCGAAACTTTCCGCACCGGCAAAACGCCATACGTTCGTAAAACGCCCATCGCCCCTCCGGGAGCGCAGAGCATCGACCATCTCAACGACAATTGTACGGCGTGTCATCTGTGCGTTGCGAAATGCCCAACAAACATTCTCAAGCCAGCTACGTCGGAATACGGCTTGAAAGGGTTCATGCAGCCGCATTTGGATTTCGCCCGAGGGTTCTGCAATTACGACTGCACCATTTGCGGCGACGTCTGTCCGAACCACGCCATTGTTCCGCTGACAATAGAACAGAAACACAAAGTCCAAATGGGGCGCGTTGTGTTCATTGAAGACAACTGCGTTGTAAAAGTCAAAGAAAACAGCTGCGGAGCCTGTTCCGAACACTGCCCAACTCAGGCGGTTGCCATGGTTCCGTACAAAACATTGGCAAACGGTTTGACGCTGACCATTCCCAAAGTCAATCCTGACATTTGCGTCGGGTGCGGCGGCTGCGAATCCATTTGCCCGGTTCGTCCGTTCAGAGCGATTTACGTTGAAGGCAATGCCGAACAGCACGACCGAGCAGAATTCGAAGAGAAAAAACCGGACGTTACCGAAGTGGACGATTTCGGATTCTAACGTGCGGCGAAGGACGCAACGGTAGAATTTTAAGCCGCAAAGAATGCAAAGTTCGCAAAGATTTTTTAAAACTTCGCGAACTTTGTGTGAGTTTTTCAGCGCTCTAACGCGTTCCGGCTTGCGGATCGCTTTGCGGCGGAAGCCTCCCAAAATCTTGAGAACGTGGAAAGCTCCCTTCGCTCCGCTGGTTCGCGGGCGCCTTCGCCCGCTTTATTGTAATCTTTTATCTATCTTTACTTTCTATTCTTTCTGTCTTCTCTGTTTTAAGGACATTTTTCCAAAAACTTTCCGCTTTCCCACTTTTAATATGTAAAAAATATTGTATAATATTATAATAGTATAAAAATGACGATTGTCCATTTTGCGTTCGGGCGTTCCGGAGTAAATGTCGTTTATAACCGTTTACCAGTTTTACCCAACAGAAGGAGTAAAATAATGGCGAATCTTCAAAACAGTAAATCTTCCCTCTTATCGAGCAGCCGGTTGACTGTTCTTGTTGTCGGGCTTTTTGTTTTTACTGCCAACGCTATGGCAGACGTTTCTTTTGACGGTACAAACCTCACGGGAGACGGTGTCTATTCTTCGAATATTACAGCAACAGGCGATCTTATTTCCAAGGCAACAGATCAAGATTCAACCATCACGTTAAGAAATAATACAGTTACAGCGGCTGGGGAATACTATCACGATTTGGGCAATATCGTTTTCGAAAACGGGACGACGACAACTCTTGCCAACTTTAACATTCGCGGAGACAACACGACAACGCCAGCCGTTACAATAGACGGAACTTTTACATGCAATAATTTTGTAATTGGCAAGGTTTATAATAGCGGTCCAACCAAAGGCGTATTGTACATAACTGAGAATGCCAACGTTACAGCAAGAGGCTATTCTCCTCTCGGCAATACGTCAAATGCACAGGGAACGGTAAACCAGTCTGGCGGGTCAATTACGTTTACAAATGAAGTAACTCAACAAGGCGACGACTTCATTTTACGTTTTGGCGCTCAACCATCTTCAACAGGAACGTATAATCTTTCTGGAGGAACATTAACCTGTGTGAACGCCAAACTCTGCGTGGGATATCAAACGAACGCTACCGGAACGTTGAACATAACGGGTGGGACAGCCAATTTTAAAGGAATAAAAATAGCCAATTCATCCGGCACAAAGGGAACGTTGAATCTCTATGGCGGAGAATTGAAAATAGGCGCCGATGGCGTTACAATGGGGGCTGGAACGGCAACGATTAATTTGGGTCAGGGAACGGTTTCCGCATTGGCGAACCATACATGGGCTAGTGGGCTGACTATTAATCTTAATGGTCGTTCTGCGACAAGTGAATCAGACGTAGCAGGCGGCGTTACAACGTTTAGCGTAGACGCCGGCAAATCAATTACCATTGGAAGCGTTATTGACGGAGTTGGCGCTTTAACTAAAACCGGCGCAGGAACGCTGAAGTTATCAAACGTTAATACGTATACCGGCGCAACGACGGTTTCTTCTGGAACGCTTGAATTGACTAAAAGCAATGCCATTCAATCCTCGTCAAGCATTGTTATTAATTCTGGAGCTACGTTGACGCTCTCTGCCGCTCAAACATTTGTTGAAAACAGCATCTCTGGAACAGGAACTTTGAAAATTGCCGCTGATCAAACTGCGTCTGGCATTTCAGATGATTTTACAGGAACGATTAATGTTACAAATAACGCGAGGTGTGCATATTCAAAAGCGTTATCATCAGATATTAATCTGGTTATTGACAACGGCGCTCAGTTTCACGTTTTCAAGCAAAATAATCCCATAATTAACAGCGACATTTCTATTGCTGGAGTAGGTAAAGATATATCGTCTGGAGTTAAAGCAGGCGCTTTGGTTTTTCATGAATGTTCGGGAACGTCAACGGTTAATGGAAAAATCAGCCTTACAGCAAATTCAATGATTGGTTCGTATTACATTGCAAATGTGTCCCTTACTGGCGACATTGAAACCAATGGTTATAGACTTGAATTGCGACAGACGCGTTCTGGAGGCTCTGGTAACAATTCCGCCTTTTCCATCACTGGCGATGTATATTCTACTGGTGGTTCATTAGGTCTTATTCAACTGGCTCATGACATATCTCCCAATGTTTCAAATACATTTTTACGCATTGGCGACGCTTCTGCCGCTAATGACGCAACCATGCAAGTTATAAATGCTGATATAACGAACAAAAACAAGAATGAGATTATCTTCCAGCCGGGAGCGAATCGAACTGTAACCGTTGCCGGAACGTTGAGTAACGACAATGGCGGCGGCAATACAAAGGGGTTCATTAAAAATGGAGACGGAACGCTCGTTTTGACTGGCGGGCTGTCAACTCAGATGACCGTTAATGCTGGCATTTTTGAACTTGCCGGCGCCGCGATTGAAAACGTTACTGGAAAAATATCAGTCGGCGCTAACGGGACTTTGGAATTTAATGTTTCCGATGGTCAGACGAAAACGTTGACGATTGGCGCTAACAACAAGATTAGCGGTACGGGCAAGATTATTAAAACTGGCGATGGGACGCTGCAAATCAATGCGGCTCAAGGCTATGTTGACGCTCAAAGTCTGGTTGTTTCTTCCGGTCGTCTGGATATGAAAACGTATTTCAAAGGCGATCTGGAAATCAATAATTCTGCAACGTTCTCACCGGGCAATTCCGTTGGAAAGCTCGAACAAACAGGGAACTTTACCCTGGATTCCGGTGCGATGCTGTTAATGGAAATTGGGGGAACAGACGCGGAACTCAACGATCAGCTTATTGTCAGCGGTACAACGACGTATCAGGACAATTCAATCATTCTGTTTGCTTTGGATCCGGAATCGACGTACACCCCTGCTCCTGGCGATACTGTTTTAGTAACAATGCCTGAAGTCGATTGGAGCAAAGCGACGTTTTCATCTTATCATTTTACCTTGCAGGGTTATGAGAACGGAAAGGTTATCCTTGGCGTCAACGCCAACGCCGTTCCTGAACCGTCAACGTGGGCGCTGCTCGTTCTTGGCGTTGCCGCCCTGTTCTTGCGTAAGCGAGTTAGGAGTTAGGATGGAGGAGTTAGGAGTTTTTTAATTCGGAATTCGGAATTACGCACGCGCACAGCTCCGAAGTCGAAAACGCTTCCGGGGCGCGGACATTGTCCGCTTCCCGGGAACGATTTTGGTCGCTTGTTAGATATTTTATCCGCAAAGAACGCAAAGATCGCAAAGCTATCTTTAAACTTTGCGAACTTTGCGTGAGCTTTTTTCGTGGGCTTACGCACCCCGGCTTGCCGATTGCTTGCGGCGGAAGAGTACAGGTATGAGTCCGGTTCCCGGATGTCTTCGCCCGCTTTATTGCAATGTTATATCTGTCTTTATTTCTTTGTTTTCTCCTATCTTCTCTGTTTTAAGGGTATTTTTCCAAAAACTTTCCGCTTTCCCGCTTTTAATATGTAAAAAATATTGTATAATATTATATTAGTATAAAAATGACGATTATCCATTTTGCGCCTGGGCATTTCGGAGCGAATGTCGTTTATAACCGTTTACCAGTTTTACCCAACAGAAGGAGTAAAATAATGGCTAAATCCCAAGATTGTTCATTCCCTCCCTTTTTCTGCATTTTATCATACGGTGGCTTTTTGTTTGCAATTCTAATTACCGTCTTGAGTTTGTCGTCTTTCGCTGCCGCAGACAACATTTATCAGACGAAATCCATGTCCGTTGGAAAGTACTGGGGAGATGCGGAATTCTGGTCTGGCGCAGTTCCATCTACCTCAACTGCTAACGACTATTTCGTAGGACAGGGAGCTTCAGTCGATATAGCATTTCGTACTAAAGACCAGACAGCAACGGCAGGTAGCAGCGATGCCTTTCCAAACGGCAATACTCTCTGGATGGGATACAATACGGATAAATCCTTCAGCGTCCCAAAAGGGCAGATCGCGTTAAAATCATGGAACTTTACAATAAACAATCTCCAGTTGGGAAATGCACTGATAAATCAAGCGATGGCAGACGGAACCGCAAATCTTAAGGGCAGTATGGCGGTAAATGGAACTGTTGTTTTTCAGTTCAGCGGCGCTGCCG
>CACXSS010000238.1 GCA_902770245.1 uncultured Planctomycetota bacterium
GGCGAGCTGGCAAACCGGCTCACTCACCCGTCGTACGAGGTTCAAAAAATTTATCGCGTTCACGTCTCTGGCGTTCCAACTTCGGAAATCATCAAAAAGATGTGCGACGGCATTTACATCGCCGAGGGCAAAGTCCATGCAGACTCCGCCAAAATCAAACAAGTCTACAAAAACGGCACGTCAATTATAGAAATGGTTTTATCCGAAGGCAAAAACCGGGAAATCCGCCGCATTCTCGCCCGACTTGGGCACAACGTCCTCGATTTAACCCGAATTGCCGTTGGTCCTATTAAACTGGGCAAGTTAGCAAAGGGAGCGTATCGACGTCTGACAACGGCAGAAGTTCGCCAGCTCAAAGAGCTGGTTGGAATGAGATAACAACAATTGCGAATATCACCTCCATTATTTTATATTCCGAATTATATATTATGCAGTTTCCTCAGATTAAATATCGATAGGGAAACTATCGTATACTCCCCCTAATCCCCCACATTATCGTCCTATCCGACGCTGAAATGAATTCCAATTCAATCCAAACGCTCCCGGTGCGCGGAACCCGTATGCTAAACGATTTTATTCGTTTGGCTTGGACGATAAACGCCTCTGACCCCAAGTGGGTTCCACCGTTAATCCTGGACGTCAAGGAATTTCTAGACCCTAAAAGACATCCGTTCTATACATACGGACACGCAGAAAAATTCGTTGCGTATCGAGACGGCAAACCGGCAGGACGCATTCTCGTTTCAGACGATCCTCATCTGAACGAAGAAAAAAACAGTTCTATCGGCGCATGGGGAATGTTCGAGTGCATTAACGACCAGGAGGTTGCAAATTCTCTCCTCCAAACGGCGGAAAACTGGAGTCAGAAAAACTGGAGACGGAAAAGCATCGTCGGACCGATGGACTATTCCTGCAACTATCCGATTGGTTTGCTCATCAAAGGGTTCGACACGCCGCCGAAGTATATGATGAACCACAATCCGCCCTATTACGAAAACCTGATTCTCAATGCGGGGTACAGCCAGGTTAAAACGCTCTACGCGTGGATGTTTGACGATAATTGCAACATGCGCGAGAAATGGGCGAAACGAATTGAATGGATTGCCAATCGAACCAACGTTACCGTTCGACCTTTTGATAAAAAGCGGTTTGAATCAGACATCGCCGCCTGTCGGACAGTTTACAATGACGCTCAAACCGTACATTGGAACTACGCGACCCTGACAGAAGAAGAATTTAAATACTACACTTCAAAACTGGTTGCCTATACGCGTCCGGAACAGGTTCTTCTGGCATTTGACGACGAAAAACCGGTGGGATTTGCCATCACGCTGGACGACTTCAACGAAGCAATTAAATACGCCAACGGCAAACTGTTCTGGTACGGCATTCTGCCGATCGGACTCATTCGCTTCTTATGGGCAAGTCGAAACATCAAAACCGGACGCATGCTGGCGTTATGCGTCAATAAAGATTATCGCAACCGCGGCGTGAGCGAAACGCTCATTTTTAAAACGCTGGACTACGGTCGCACGCTCATGAAATACACGCAGGCGGAACTGGGCTGGACGTTTGCCGACAACGAAAAAGTCAATCGAATTATCGAACGCGTCGGTGGAGTTCCCTACAAGACCTACGGCATGTACGAAAAAATCATTGATTCTTCATCTGATTCTACAGAGAAAACGGATTCTCAAATATCCGAAGGCAAAATAGCTGGCAACTGAGGCTTTTCGTCATCTTGAGAAGATTCGCCTGGCGTGGAAAGCGGAAAAGTCTCTTTCGGCAAATCAGGATTGTCCTTTTTAATGCTGGCAGCGTTCCGCTGAAGACATTCGCGCAAGTAATCGTAGAATCTGTAATCTTCTCCCCCTTGAGGAAGATGGTCGATTATCCCTAACGCAGCAGCCGTCAAAAGCGGACCGGTTTTGGACTTCATAATAAAAGACTGTTCTGTAGACGTTGTCTGATCAATCTGATTCCCGTTTTCATCAACAACTATCTTTGGTACAGGCGATGGAGCGGCGTAAATCAACAAAATAAACGTCAACGTTATTGCCCAAAGAATTCCATACACAACGCCCAACAGCGCTCCCATCTGGTTATTCCACGAGTTGAGCTTGAGATTGGTAATAATGCGGCTTAACACATTGACAACTCCCCAAACAACCAAAGTTGCCGCAAGTAAAAGAATAATTAAAGCGCAGACAGACCTGATATTATCGTTGCCGGGAAGGCGTTCCGCCAGTACTGGCGTATATTTAATGGAAACGATAACTCCGGCTATCATGGAAATTAACGCGCCAAGCTGATGGATTAACCCTTTCTTATATCCACGAACGGCGGATATAAGAACAATTACCAAGATTGCCAAATCGTATAAATCTGATGTATTCATATACTTATCCGTTTATAATCACTCTATCAGGAAGGCATGCTTACTGTTAAATATTCAGATTTCTCTTTCAATACTATACTACATATTTTTAAATCTGTGAAAATAAAATAGAAACAAATTATAGAAAAAATTGAAATCGTATAGACAAAAAATAAACCCTTGTTTTACAAGGGCTTTTGAACTAGCAGCACAGGGACTCGAACCCCGGACACGCGGATTATGATTCCGCTGCTCTAACCGACTGAGCTATGCTGCCATAAAACGCTTTCTCAAACGTTATGGCGTTATTATACAAAACCGTCCCACTTTGTCAAGACCCCCTCGAGATTTTTTCAAAACGCATTTTTCTAAATCGTTTTTTCCCTCCCAGCCCCTTGACATCGGTTTCGCGTCGGCGTACAATCGACAGAAGTTGGAGAATATACATTAAAGATTACGAATTAAAACCTTAAAGGAGAGCGTAATGATAAATCGTCGAGAATTCATTCAGTACGCCGCCGCGGCGGGAGCCGCTGTCGCGCTGCCGGCTGTTGGCAGCGTTGGTTTGGCTCAAGAGTACAAAACCCGTCCGCATAAAGCAATCATCGCGCAGGTTCCCACGCAAGAGCGAATGGAACAGTGGCTTGAATGGGGCGTCGAGGGCATGGAACTCAGCGGACCGATTACTCTCGAACAGGCGGAGCAGGCGCGGAAGCTGGCGGATAAAGTCGGGTTCCGAATCCATTCCGTTATGGGCGGAGGAAGCAAGGAGCGTCTGGAAGCCGCGTCGATACTGGGCTGCGACGGCGCTCTGATCGTGCCGGGGCGGGTTTCCGGGGTTGCTATGCCGCAGCCGTGGGAGTTCAAAATCCAATTTGACGAAAAGACAAACGAGCTGATTTCCGTCGTCGACGGCGACAACGAGCCGTACAAAGCGTACATCGCCGCCCATAACGAGCAGATGAAGCGCAGCCGCCAGTTTCTGGAAAACCTGCTCCCGACTGCGGAAAAGTTCAACGTCCGGCTGTGCGTCGAAAACGTCTGGAACAACATGTGGGTCAAGCCGGAGTTCGCCGCCAACTTCATTCGGTCGTTTAACAGCCCGTTCGTCAAGGCGTACTACGACGTCGGGAACCACGTCAAGTATTCCAACCCGCTGGACTGGTTCGACGTCCTGGGCAAAGACATTTACAAGATTCACCTCAAGGACTTCAAGCTCAACGAGAACGGTCAGGGCGGCAGATTCGTCATGATCATGGAAGGATCCGTTGACTGGAAAGCCCTTCGCGGCAAGCTGGAAGACATCGACTACAACGGCTGGATGACCGTCGAACTGGACGGCGGAACGCTGACAATTGAAGAGCAGGCGCGACGCATGGATCTGATTCTGCAAGGCAAACCGTATACACTCAAAGGAGAAAACGTATGAAATCATTTATTCGTCTGGCGATAACGATTATCGCGTTAGTTGGAATGACGGCGTCCGCCGTTTGGGCGGAAGCGCCGTCTGAGGGGCAGTCCCCTGCTCCGGCGGAAAAGACGCTGCGGGTTCTGTCGATCGGCAACAGCTTTTCCAACAGTTTAAGCCGCTATTTCAAGCCGGTTGTGGAGTCCGTCCCGAGCTGTCATCTGGAATGGGATCAGATTTACATCGGCGGCTGTTCACTGGAACGGCACTGGAGCAACGTCGACCGGGAAGCCAAAGACCCGTCGTGGCGCTTCTTTGATAAGTGGTCGTACAAAGAAAAGGTTCAAAGCAAGCCGTGGGACGTCGTTTCCATTCAGCAGGCAAGCCATTTCAGCTGGAAGCCGGAAACGTACTTCCCGTACGCGAAAAATCTGTACGATTTCATCAAGGAAAACGCGCCGACGGCGGAAATCGTCATTCAGGAAACGTGGGCGTATCGTCCAGACGACAACCGCCTAAAGCAATGGGGAATAACTCAAGATCAGATGTACGAAAAGCTCAAGGCGGCGTACGCAGAAGCGGCGAAGGAATTGGGCGTTCGCGTTATCCCGGTTGGCGACGCGGTTCAGCTGGCGCGTCAGACCCAGCCTGGCGGATACAAGCCGTTCAATCGCGCTGATCTGGTCTATCCGGAGCTGCCGGACATGAACGGATTCCTCTGCGGCAACCTGCGCTGGGAAGACAAAAACGGGCAGAAAAAACTCGCCGGCGACGCGTTTCATCTCAACGCCCGCGGAGAATACCTGCAGGCGTGCGTCTGGTTTGCGTTCCTGTTCGACCGCGACGCCAACGACGTTACATACGTCCCCAAAGGGATAACGGAATCCGACGCCAAATTCCTCCGTTCCGTCGCTCAAAAGGCGGTTGACGCGGTAAAGAACGAGAAATAAGTCTCTGGCAAAAGCTCTCTATAGAAACGCAAAAAGCGGAACGATTTGCTCGCTCCGCTTTTTATTAGCAGGACTTAACGTCTCAGTCTTAAGACGATAAAACGGTAATCTTATAAAACGCCGTCAAGCGGTCTATTGCCATTATAACGCTGGTTAGAATTCGGCTGACGCTGCGGCTGGCTTGGATAAGCGCCGCCATTGTAATTCTGATTCGGATAGTTCTGATTGGGGTATCCATTTGGATAGCGTTGATCGGGATAGTTCTGATTTTGATAACCCTGATCAGGATATCGCTGATCGGGATAGCCCTGATTCTGCTGATATCCGGGCTGTCTGGTCTGATGGTATCCCGGCTGCTGGTCGTACTGTTCTTGAGGAGCGTACTGACGATTATCATACTGGCGATTGTCATACTGACGATTATCATACTGACGATTGCCGTAATTGTCATAGGAATTGGACTCGTACGTCTGCTGCTGCAAATCGGGATGATTCTCTTTAATATTTTCCGCTTTGTTTTGTAACAAATTCCGTAAATTGGTATAAAACTGGCTGTTGCCCCCTTGCGGGAGATGGTCAATTGCAGTCAGGGTAGCGTTAGTCAGATACGGACCAAAGAAGGAGTTCTTAATAAAGGACTTGTCTGCGTCGTACGTTACCCGATTGTACGATCCATCTTCATTTACCGTAGGTTTTGGAATAACAAAAATGAGCAGCAAAAAGGTCATCAGCATCGAAATGAAGATTCCGTTGACCGCGCCCAAAAGAGCGCCCAT
>CACXSS010000239.1 GCA_902770245.1 uncultured Planctomycetota bacterium
GGTACGATTACCGCTTTCGCCAAGACCCCAGCAGAGTTCACAGCCGTCGTCTTTCTGAACGATTTCCTTGCCCTTCTCTTTGAAAACGACTTTGCCTTTGACCAGCTCGTCATAACAGATTCCGGACTCAAAGGCGTTGAGCGGGACTTCGGTCGCAGCGCACAGAGTTGTAACAGTCATATCCGGCGCGGCGACAATTCGCAAGGCGTCCGCCGGTTCAAACCCGGTCAGAATCGCCCAAATGGCGTCTGTATACGGATCGTCGTCCAGCTGACGGGTAAACTGATGACACGCGACAACAAACGCGGGTTTCGCCTCAGACGGCTGGCAGACAAAGCAGATATACGTCGGCTGCTGTTCTTTCAACGCCGGCAGAGCGTCGGAAAGCTCTTTCCAGAGAACGACTTTGACGTCGAATTTCCCGGCGTATTTGTCTTGAAGGGCCTTGACGACCGGCGACCAGTTCGCGTTCGAGTTGGTCTGTTCGCTGACAACGACGCTGTATACCGGCTTGACCGGTTGAGCCGCAAAAACCGAAACGCTAATAACGATAGCGGTTAAAAATGATGCAATAAAATTTTTCATGAGTGAAACCTCTCGGGGGGTGAAATGGGTTCTAACTTTTTTAATTAGAACGCAGAGACCGCAGACTACTCGCAGAATACGCAGAAGCAAACGAACATGTGTCATCTACGCCCGACGCGGCCGGGCTATGACACGATGTCCGTTTGCGATTTTAAATAAATTAAATTAATCGGGCGGGAATCGTGGCGTAGACAACGTAGTTGGCGTCGTCGCCACATTCCCAGCCCGTCTGCGTTATCTGCGAGGAGTCTGCGTATTCTGCGTTCAAAAAAACATACATAATATAACCAAGTATAAAAGGTCGTTAACCAATCGGCGCAAATCGGTATTTTCCCGGGGGCTAACGCGCCCCGGCTCGCCTATATCCGTGAGCTAACGAACTACGAACAACGCCGCGCGTTACTTCCCATATACAGCTTCAATAAGCGTTTCCGGGTAGTCGGTGGCGAAGGACGTAATGCCGAGGTCGAGCAGGCGTTTGTACGTTTCGACTTTGTCGCCCTGCGACCACGTAATGACCTGGAAGACGATTCCGCGGTCGGCGCATTCCTTGTTCATTTCGACCAGCTTGGCGCTCGACGGCGTGAACGGGTCGTCTTTGGACAGGTCCGTTTGAATGTGACAGTTCAGGTGATTCATGCCGCGGAAATTGTTGGCTCGGAATTCCTCGAATCGCTTTTCCAGATTCTCCGGGCTGAACTTGCCCCAGACGATTCCCATCCAGTGCATGCCGGAGCCGTCGGGAATAATGTCGTTCCATTCGAGAATCTTCTTATAGGAACCGCTCGTATAGAACGCCTGCTTTTGCAGTCCGTAAGCGCGCACGAGCTGGGCGATAAGCTCCGCCTGCGAGCGGGAGAGTCCCTTTTCGTCGATGTAAAGAATCCGTTCCGGCGATCCCTTCATGGCGGCAAAGACCGATTCCAGCGTCGGCATGTATTCCGGGCTGAACTGCTCGCCCTTGTACTTGCCGACGTCCAGCCGGCGCACTTCGTCCCACGTCAGGTCGTGCACAGTTTTGTTTTTGACCTCGTCCGTTTCGTGCTTGAGGATTCGCCCCAGCTTGCCGTCGTGAAAGCAGACGGGAATGCCGTCTTTGGTAAACTGGACGTCGCATTCCGGGAAGGCTCCGAGATTCCACGCCCAAAGAAAGGTTTCCAGCGTGTTTTCCGGACGCGAATTCCCGCCGCCGCGGTGAAAGTTGAGCATGTACTTTACGTCTTTTGCCGCGATGGGCGGAAACTGAATCGGGGACGGCGGCAGCGGCGCAGAAGCCAGCGCGTCGTCCGCCAGAGAAACCGCGCCTGCGGAGGTCAGCAATCCGCCTACGCTCAGCAGCGCGGCGTTAGATAAAAATTCTCGGCGAGTTGTCATAAATTATTACTCCTTTCAATATTTTGATATACAGACGTATACAAATATCAGTTTATTTTTTACGTTATTTATTTATATGATAAAATATATAGACGTTCAATACAACCCCCTGGAAAAAATTTTTATTAAAAATCATCTGAATTTTTATCTACGGATTGAAAAAAATAGAAATTGTATATAATATGTATTTAACTTCAAGTGAACAATTACAAGAATTAAAATCCCATGATTCACTCATACCTGAACAAAGTCCAGCGGGCGGCTCCGCTGGTTCACTGCATTACAAACTACGTTACGGTCAACGACTGCGCCAATATTCTCCTGGCTTGCGGTGCGTCGCCGATTATGGCGGACGAGCCGGCGGAGGTCGAGGAAATCGCGTCGCTGTGCAGCGCGCTGCTGATTAATATCGGCACGCTTAACCAACGAACGATCGAGTCCATGCTCAAGGCGGGGCGGCGCATGAACGAGCTGGGTCGCCCGGTTTTGCTTGACCCGGTCGGCGTGGGCGCGTCCGCATTGAGAACGGAAACGGCGCTAAAGCTGATTTCGGAATTGAAGCTGTCTGCGATTCGCGGTAACGTCTCCGAGATTCGCGCTCTGGTTGGACAAACCGGTTCTTCCCGCGGCGTAGACGCCTGCCCTGACGATTTCGTTTCGGAATCGAATCTGGACAACGTCAAGGCGATGGCGGCGGCGTTGGCGGAGAAGACGTCTGCGATTGTTGCTATTTCCGGCGCGATTGACGTTGTTTCCGACGGCGCCAATACGTTCGCTATTCGCCGGGGGCGCCCGGAAATGACGCAGTACACCGGCAGCGGCTGTATGCTTTCAGCGCTCACAACGGCGTTTGTTGCCGCGGAAAAGTCCGCTGAGTCTTGCGCGGCGGCGTTTGCTTTGATGGGCATGGCGGGAGAACGCGCCGTCGATAAAATGAATCAAACCGAGTCGGGAAGCGCGTCGCTGGGAAAGTTCATCATCGACGAAATCTACAAAGCGCGGCGCTCTGCGGCTGATCCAGTTCCCGTTGTTACAGACTGCAAGTTGAACCGGCAGCGTCTGCGGGACTCGATGAAACTCTACGCTGTTACGCCGTGCGGACTAAAAGACTCTTTGACGCCCGCCGTCGAGGCGGCTCTGCGTGGCGGCGCTACGTTCGTTCAGCTGCGTGAAAAAGGCTGCGATAAAGACGCGTTTCTCAAAGAAGCGCTTGAAATCAAGGCGTTGTGCAAGCAGTTCAACGTCCCGTTTGTAATCAACGACAACGTTGAAATCGCCCGGCTGGCAGACGCCGACGGCGTTCATCTGGGTCAGGACGACATGCCGGTAGATCAGGCGCGGCAGATTCTGGGAGCGAACAAGATTATCGGCGTTTCCGCCCATACGGTTGAACAGGCGATAAAAGCGCAGCGCGGCGGCGCGGACTATCTGGGCGTTGGCTCCGTTTTCCCCACGTCAACCAAGCTCGACGCAGAGCCGATGTCAAAAGAGACGGTCAAAGCGATATGCTCTGCCGTCTCCATTCCCGTTGTCGCCATCGGCGGGATTACCCGCGACAATCTGTTACAGCTTTCCGGCTGCGGACTGTCCGGCGCCGCCGTCATCTCCGCTCTGTTCTCTCAACCCGATATTGAACAGGCGGCAAAAGACCTGCTGGCGAGAATCGAAATGAGTATTGCTTGAGAGGACGCCATACTCATTGTTTATGTTGATACTAGCAATTTATTAGAACGCAGAGGACGCAGACTTCTCGCAGACAACGCAGAAGGGCTGGGGAATGTGGCGACGACGCCAAACGAGTTGGCTTCGCCACGATTCCCCGCCCTGATTATTTAAAAATATAAAAAACAAGCGGACATCGTGTCATAGCCCAACGGGCGTAGATGACACATGTTCGCTTGTCTCTGCGTATTCTGCGGATTTTCTGCGGTCTCTGCGTTCAAAAATAGTATTACAAATAATCTGTAAATTACTCTTTGAATTCAAACGCAGACTTAATCGGCTTGCCGCGCCAGCAGTCGGGAGCGGTAAGCTGCAGAATCCAGGCGGCGGTTGCGGCGATGTCGTAGTTGACGACGACGCTTTCAATCTCGCCTTTCTTCACGCCGGCGCCGTAGATGAGAAGCGGCGTTTCCATGTCCTGCATGGTTTCGTGTCCGTGTCCTTTGCCAGTTCCGCCGTGGTCTGAAACCAAAAAGACAACGGTGTCCTTCAAGCGGTCGTTGTCTTGAAGATACTTGAGAATCTGTCCGACGTAGCCGTCCAGTTCCGCAACCTTTTTATGGTATTCTTCCGAACCCCAGCCGTAGGTGTGCCCTGCAACGTCCGGGTCGCTGAAATAGACGAACGTCAAAACGGACTTCTCTTTCATGTACCCGATCGTCGTGTCAACCAGCTGCTGATATTCCTCCGGGGTGGGGGCGGTCTGCTTCTTTTGAATGTACTTTGTATGCGCTTCGTCCGGGAGTTCGTGAAGATTCTTGATGTTCTCCCACGTGTACGTTGACGCAGTCAGAGCGCCGGGACGCTGTTGATGTACGACAGAGAAGATGTCGGGGAACTTGCCTTTGTCGGTCAAAACGCGTGACGGCAGATCCGGTTTGGCGGATCCCCAGGTGCGATACCCGTGCAGTTCAGAACCGGCGCCCATGAGAATCGTCGCCCAGTTGATTGCGGAAACAGACGGAAGAACGCAGCGCGTCTTGAGCGTATACGCGCCGTTGTCTCTCATCATTTTCAGATTGGGAACTTCGTCCCAGTTGACAAACGCAGAACCGTAGCCGTCCCAGCCCAAAATCAAAACGTGTTTCACCGGATTCGGAGCGGGAGCGTCCGCGTCCTGAGCAAACGTCTGTCCGACAGCTGCAAATGTAACACAGCAAAACAGCGCAATGGCGATCAATCGTTTCATGACTTGCATACCTTTCCTTTCTTTACAATAAATAAATATTGATACAATCTTGAATTACACATGTAACAGAACGACCGGTTGATTTCCAACTCGGCAATCGTCCTGTTGACATTTTTTCATTATAGCAGAAATTGAACATGAATGTACAGCGTCCAGCGTTTTTTGACGATGAATAAATTTTGAATTCGAAAATTCGCGGTTATTTTGGAATCTTGCACTCAAAAAGCCCTTAAAATAGGGGCTTTTTTAAAGTTTTTTTCAAAAA
>CACXSS010000240.1 GCA_902770245.1 uncultured Planctomycetota bacterium
CGCCTCGCTCGAATCGAACGGCGTCGAGCGGAAGCGCAATTTAAGTTTTACAAGAATCGGTCAAAGAGCGATTCAGAGTTTTCCCTTCGTGCTCGGCGTCCCCTTCTGACGGGGATCGAACTCGACCGCCATTCGAATCGCGCGCGCGGCGGATTTGAAGATTCCTTCGGCGATGTGGTGTCCGTTCTGACCGTACGGGACGTTGATATGCAGATTGCACGCCGCGGCGTTCGCAAAACCCTGCCAGAATTCGCGGACGAGCTCAAGGTCGAAAGAGCCGACGCGCTCGACGGGATACGTCGCGTTGTAGACGAAGCAGGGACGACCGCTGAAATCGACCGCCGTTTGCGCTAGCGTCTCGTCCATCGGCAGAATGAAGAACCCGTAGCGCGAGATCCCGGACTTGTCGCCGAGCGCCTTGACGAACGCCTGACCGAGCGCGATCCCGACGTCCTCGACCGTATGATGTCCGTCGACCTCAAGATCGCCGTGAACGTCAAGGTCAAGGTCGATCTTCGAATGCGCCGAAAGGAGCGTGAGCATGTGGTCGAAAAAACCGATTCCCGTCGCCAGCTTTGAGACGCCCGTCCCGTCGAGGTTAATCTTGAGGCTGATCTGCGTCTCTTTCGTTTCGCGTTTAATTGTCGCCGTACGCATAAGCGCGTCTCCTGATTTTAAAAGGTTTTCCGTCGTCGCAGACGCTTACGCGCCCGCGCTTCGCCGTCCGACGTCGTTGAGATAACGTTCGACAAGCGCGAGACATCGATCCGTATCCTCGTCCGTCCCGACGCTGATTCGCAGACCGTCGCCATAGCCCGGATAGTCCATGTGCCGAACGAGATACCCGTTTTGCTTAAGGTATGAATACAAGTCTTTGTGGAGCGTTCCCGCGTTGGGAAAAACGTTCCACGTAAAGTTGGCGTGAGAGTCAGGCACGGTAAATCCCAAAGCGCGCATCTTGTCGGTCAGGTGGGCGCGCGTCGCCTTGATTTTTGCGACCGTTTGACGAAGCCAGTCCTGATCCTGAATCGCCGCGGACGCCGCCGCAATCGACAGAGCGTCACAGTTGTACGAGTCCTTGACCTTGACGAACTGCTCAATCAGTTCCGGACGCGCAACGAGGAATCCGAACCGCAGTCCCGCCAGGGCGTACGATTTGCTGAACGTTCTCGACACCATGATATTTGGTCGCTGTTTAACCAGTTCCAGACAGTTGAACTCGTTGAAGTCCGCATACGCCTCGTCAATAAGCAGCGGGCAGGACAGCTTGTCCGCCAGCGCCAGCAGGTCGTCCGGCAAGACCGTTGTCCCGGTTGGGCTGTTGGGATTGGGCAGGAAAAACAGCTTGACGTTGTCGTCGGGGCGGCTGAACGCGTCGGTAATTTTCCAGTCGGAGGAATAGTCAACCTCTTCCCACTGCGCCCCTTGCAGTTCCGCCAGGGACTTATAGAGAATATAGCTCGGATACGGCAGACGGAGCTTGTTCTGCTCTCCCACAAGGGCGCGAGTAACAATCGTCAGGATGTCGTCCGACCCGTTCCCGCACATAATCCAGGACGGGTCAACGCCTAAAACCTCAGCCGCCGCCTTGCGAAACGGCGTTCCCATCGCGTTGGGATACAGGTTGAGCGTATGCGCCGCCTTTGCAATCGCCTCGCGAACCCGTTCCGAAGCCGGATAGGGGTTCTCATTGGTGTTGAGTTTGATAAAGTCGCCTGTCTGCGACTGTTCTCCAGAAATATATCCACCCATCTGGGCGATGTTGTCTCGAACGTATTGCATGTTTATAAAGGGATTAGGGAGTAGGGAATGTAGGGAATAGGGAATAGTTTTTCTTCTGCCCATTGCTATTCACGCTTCTCTGCGTTTTGTTCGCCTAACGGCGAATGCGTAATTCCGCTCACTTCGTTCGCTTCATTACCGCCTTCCAACGTCTCGCAACTCGCCGCTAGAACCAGTTCGCTGCAAAGCCGCCATCGACGCTCAGAACGGCTCCGGTAATAAATCCAGCAGCGTTTCGCGAGCACAGCAGCAGCGTGGCGCCAGCCAGTTCGTCCGGATTTCCGTAACGGCGCATCGGGGTGCCGCGCATGATGTTGTCAACCCGTTCCGGATCGAGAATCTTGCGGTTCTGTTCAGCCGGGAAGAATCCGGGGCAAATCGTATTGCAGCGAACGTTCTTCAAAGCCATGTCCTGAGCGATGTTGCGGGACAGGTTGAGCACAGCCGCCTTGGACGCGCTGTATCCGAAAACCTTCGACAGCGGGAGCAGGGACGTAACCGAGCCGAAATTGAGGATCGCGCCGCCGCCGTTTTCCGCCATGTGTTCGCCAAAGACCTGGCAGGACAGGAACGTTCCTTTCAGGTTGATATTGATAACGAAATCCCATTTTTCTTCCGGGTGTTCCAGAAACGTCTGAGACGCGAAGTTGACGCCAGCCGCGTTGACCAAAACGTCGACCTTGCCAGTGGGCTTTTTCGCCTCGTCCAGAGCGTTGACAATGGACTCGCGTTTGGTAACGTCGATGAGCGTCCAGAACGCCTTTCCGCCCAGCGATTCCAGCTCCGCAACGCGTTTCTGACAGCCCGCCTCGGTAACGTCCGCGACAACCACGTTCGCACCCGCCTGAGCGAACGCGCGGCACAGCGCTCCGCCCAACTCGCCAGCTCCGCCGATAACCACGACCGTCTGACCGTCGTAACCAAACATGTTCTGGATATATTCTGACATCGTATTCTCCTGTATTCGTAAAATGGGATAAAAGGGAACGGCAGACCTTTTGCCGATTGAGCCTGACCCGCCCTGGTATTCTAATTATTATACTCTCCTTCCAATGCAGTGTAAGGGGGGGCGGCTGTTTAGTTAGGAGTTAGGAGTGAGGAGGGATGAGTTGAGAAAATTGTCAATTAGCAATGATCAATTAGCATTTGACGCAAAGCGATAGGCGAGCCGGGAACGTGAGTTCCCGGGCATAGCTATACCAACGGGTTAACGCCCGCGGCTCGCCTTCAATTCTCCTCATTTTCCCCCCGGTGCGACATAATCTGTCATACCTCTATTGAACCCGTCTGAAAATGGATTATAATACAAATAATTGAAATACTGGCAAACATTGCAAGGAATTCAAAACAGCCCGCAGACCATAACAAACGACATGGCAGATATTGTAGTTCATCCGGAATTTAACGCGCATTACCGACAGATTCAGGCGATTCGCAAACGCATTGTGCAGACGTTAGCGCAGCGCGAAGAGCTGGTTTCCGTCGTTTGCCCCAATCTGTCGATGGAGTATTATATTCACCTGGAACCGGAAGATACAAAGCTGTTTCAGCTTCAATGCCAGTTCAAGCGGCTCAAGCGGGAAATCTCGCTTATTCAGTGGTATATTAACCAGCAGCTTCCCATTGACATGGCAGAGATTCAAAGAAAGCTGGACTTGGAATATCAGGAATACGACGACATGGTCAGACGGCAGTTTGAAGAGCGTCAAAAAGCGTTTGACAGGAAAAAGAGGATGTTTCAACTGTCTGACAAAGACCAGAAACGGCTTCAGGAAGCGTATAGAAAAATCGTCCCGAAGCTCCATCCGGATCTCAATCCAAACGCAACCGCAGCGCAAATAAAATTGTTTATCAAAGCCAACGAAGCCCTGAAAAGCGGCGACGTCTGCCTGATGTACGACATTCTCCTGCAGGTTCAGGAAATGAACCTGGTCGAATACACGCCGCCGGAAACGATTCCCCAATTAAAAGAAGAGATTATCCGGTACGCCAAACAGTACAACGCTCTGATTCGGGAAATCATTAAAATCAAAAACGATTTCCCGTACAACATGATTCGCACGCTGACCTCCAAAGAGGGCATTGAGAATCATTTGGCGCATATCCAGTCAGAGATTCAACAAATCAAAGTTTCCATCGCGCATTACAACGAATTCAAAGAGGCGTTATTGGCAGAACATGAATGAACTGACGCCCAAACCTGTCGGAGGTTCGCTAATCGGGTCGATTATGCATGGCAGTTCCGGGAACGCGCCCATACCGACGCCGTATTCGCACGAAATTTTTTTGCTGGAAACGTTTATCGCCGGGACGTCGCACGTTGAAAATATGGGCGAACTGTGCCGGGAACTCGCCCCGGAACAACGGCTGTCGCTGCTTCGGGAATCGAAAAACGAGTACGACTCCAACGCAATCGTCGTCAAAAACAGCGCTGGCGCCAAACTCGGGTACGTTCCCCGGGTGAAAAACGAAGTCCTCGCCCGACTGCTCGACGGCGGGAAAGCCCTCTACGCCGTCATTCAAACCATCGAACCCAAAGATCACTGGGTCAGAATTGTCATCAAGATTTTTATGCAGGATTAATCATCGTTTTTTATTGTTACATTCACCCTAACCGCCTAAACAGCCATGGAAAAACCATCCCAAATTACTCGACAATGGGCGATGCTTTACCGCATATCCAGAAGTCCCCACGGAGTCTCAATCGACGATCTGTCAAAAGAACTGCACGTTTCCTCCCGAACCATTCAACGCGATTTAAGCTCAATGAAAAGCGCCGGCGTTGGCATAGACGAAGAACAGGAACCCTCGTCCGGGAAGAAGTATTTGAGTTTTGTTTTCCCGTCAGATGATAAAGCAGTTCCCCTAACCTACGACGAAGCAGTCGCATTGTACATTGGCCGCCAGTTTCTCGAACCAATGATGGGGTCGTTTCTCTGGGAAGCCGTCAACAGCGGTCTGGAAAAGATTCGCAGCGCCCTTGGAACCAGAGCGTTGTTTTTCTACGACCGTCTTGCCAGCAAAGCGCTTCAAACTCGCGTTGGCTGGAGCAATTATAATTCCAAAAGCCAGTATCTGGACGAGATTATCAAAGGTCTGGAAGATTCGCTGTGCGTCAATATCCAGTACAAATCCCAGGATTCTCCCAAACCCGAGATTTACGCTATCGACCCGTATCACATTTTGATGCATAAAGGGTCAATTTACATCATCGGGTTTTCGCACAAAGCCAAAGCGATCCGGCATTGGAAACTTGACCGGGTCGAAGCCGCCATTTCTCTGAATACAGCATTCCAGAAGCCTGCAGATTTCGATATCGGCAAATACATGGAAGGGTCATTCGGAGTGATTCATTTCCCAACGGAAAAACTGCAGAAGGTGAAAATCCAGTTTGACGAATCCGTTGCTCGATACGTCAGCGAACACATCTGGTCGAACTCGCAAAAACTCACAAAGCAGCCGGACGGCTCCGTCGTTCTGGAATTGCAGCTCAACAACACCGTAGAAGTCAAAAACTGGATTCTGAGTTTCGGTCCGCACGCAAAAGTCTTAAAGCCGACAACCCTTAAAGACGAAATCGTCGCCGACCTGCAAGCCGCGTTAAAGCAGTACGAGCAGTAGGTGCGGATTTCTTGCTGAAGGCGGTTGTTTTTTGAGTTAGGAGTGAGGAGTGAGGAGTGAGGAGTTGACGCTTCGCGCTCCCCATTGGTTGATAGCAGGGCTGTACGTTCACGTTTTTTTGCAAGCCGGGGCGCTTTGAGCCGCCCGGGAAAAAATCACGCGGAGATGCTCAGGCGCGGAGGACGTTCGCGAAGCGTTAAAAACTTTGCGTTCTTTGCAGCTAAAATTCATTCTCCGCCTTGTCGTCGTCAACCTTCTCTTGCTGTTCCGGAGATTCGGGCGGCGGGGTTTGCTGTTCGTTTCTTATTTTCGTCAGACGTTCTTTTCTTCTGGCTTTTTGACGTCTGTATGCGCGAAATTGACGTATCTGATACGAACCAAGTCGACGTATTAACACATAAAAGAATACAACAAGAAAAATGCAGAACAACAATCGATTCAAGCCATCTAACATCATAGCTATAGCAAATCCTGCCCAGCCGCTTTGTCCGCTGTCATGAACAGAAACGACAGGTTCGCTATGAGGAAGTATGGCTTGCGCGCAGTATTGGAGAAGATTCGGCAGTAGAAAAAACAGCGCTATCAATACTCCAAATAATACAACGTATAAGAAAATATATATAATCTCGCCGAGAAAGCTGTAACGAAAACCTTTACAAAAAAGGCTAAACTTCGTTTCTTGATGTTTACCCCGCGACTTTGTAAAACGCCTGTTATTTCCTTTCTCGCGTACTGCGTTATCATGCGTTTTAATTCCAATCAAGATAGCTGGAATCAAAACCAAGCTAATGCAAACAGACAACAAATAAATAGCAAAAAACGGAAAGAAGCACAAGAGATCAAAGAGTTCAAAAAGAATAAAACCACACCATTTGCGAAAAAGGAGTTGACAAACAAGCGTTATGAATACCACTAGCGGCAAAAGAAACGCATACAGCGTCGTATACAGCGTCATAAACCGATTCCAAGCGGATTGTCTCTTGTCGGCGCCGTTCTTGGCAATTGGTTTGTTATCTTCGTTTTCCATATAAAAAGGCGAGTCGGGGTGTGTAAGCCCCGGGAAAAATCTCACCCGAAGTTCGCAAAGAAATGAAAGGCGGTAATGGAGCGACCAACGGGAACGGAATTACGCATTCGCCGTCAGGCGAACATAACGTCGGAATTAAGATGCCGCTTTGATTTCGCCAACTTAGGCAAGCCGGGGCGCTTTGAGCTGCCCGGGAAAAAATCACGCGAAGTTCGCAAAGAAATGAAAGGCGGTAATGAAGCGACCAACGGGAGCGGAATTACGCATTCGCCGTCAGGCGAACATAACGTCGGAAATAAGATGCCGCTTTGATTTCGCCAACTTAGGCAAGCCGGGGCGCTTTGAGCTGCCCGGGAAAAAATCACGCG
>CACXSS010000241.1 GCA_902770245.1 uncultured Planctomycetota bacterium
TTTCGGTACAAAAAATAAAAAATCAACTCTAAAAACGCCGTTATATGCTTAAATACAAGGCTATAAAGCCGATTGAAAAAAGCCCGCTGGAGGGTCAAAAATTCAGTTTTAACCGCCTTTTTACGGTCTATTTAGTTCGTAAAAATCGCCTTGCGTTGAAATAAAAATCCCTCTATCAATCAATTCTTTATTAAACGTTGAGATGGTACTTCTAACCGTACCATCGCGGGTTAATGGGTCATTCCAAACTCTTAAAATAAAATCTACTCTTGAAAGTCTATCGACAAATTCAAAGGCTCGCAAAATTAAAATGTATTTAGGGCGTAACTCCAATAATTCCCCATCAAAATAAATCCCATCGGTGAAAAATTCAAGGCGTTGCTTTTTTCGTCCCCTTTTCGCGTCTATGTACCTTTGAACGTGTTTGATGAATAATTCCGCCTCTCTCACATCTTGAAATTCCAGTACAGGCGTTTCCCCGGCTTGAAAATAAACATCAGCTATTAACGGTATCTGTATCATTATCAGCCCTTCCTTCTTGCTTTTCGCCGTCCGATTTCCCGCCGCCAAAATAAGCGTCAACCCGCGCCCAATGCCCGGCAATATCAATAATTGCTTCCCCTCCATCGTCAAGGTTCCCGGCTATTTGAAGGGCTTGCTTTTGCGCTCTTATCAATGCAATTCTTTCTTTTTCAAGGCTCCTTTTCGCGTCCCGGTCTAATAACCATTTACAGGTTTCTATATCGCCTTTTTCAATCGCCGCAAATATCGCCAATTTTGCAAGGCTTTCAGGCGTTGCCCGTAGGGTCATTAAATCCTCTCTTATCTCTGGATTGTCCGTTAAAAAATCGTAAAGCGTTGTTTTACTAATTCCGACAACCGCCGCCGTTTCCTGTACCGACAACCCGGCTCTAAATGCCGTTTTAATGTCTTTCAGAATCTCCCCGGTAATTATCGCAAATTTCCGACCGGGGCTTTTTTGTCTGCTCTTTTTGCGCTTTCTCATTTCGCCGCCTTTACTCTCTCTTTCAATGCGTCAAGAAGGCTTTCCTGCTCTGATGGTTCCAGAGAATCAAAAAAGCTCAAAATCTGCTCAAAATAATTTTGATGGGGGGAAAATTGGGGGGTTAGACTTCCCCCATCATTGAAAAGCCCTTGTTTTTGCGGGTCTTTTGCGTCTGGTTCAGTTCCCGCCTCCCACATCTTAAGCCCCTTGCAGTAACTCGCAAGGGGTTGTTTTTTTCTTGACAAAGTCTTTTTTTCAAGAATCAAACCGCTTCTCATCTCCAGTAATATTGACGCTTAAAACGCTTGTCTCGCTCATTTTATAATATTTTCAAAAAAGGTTTACTTTTTCTGTTATGTTTTCTCGGAAAAATCGTATATTAATTATGGAGGCGCTATGATGAAAAAAAGTTTTTGGAAATACTGGTCTAATGACAAAGAGACGCGGAAGGAATGGCATGATCGCCTGGAATCACTTGAACGTAAATTAAAAGATTTTGAAAAAGCTTGGCTTGCTTTTTTATTTTTTAACATACTGGTGATTATCGCTACCGCCTTGTTAATTATTATATTTATTAGTATATTTAACATTGCTTAGCATTCCCTGCAATCGCCTTTTTGAAAGCTTGCAGTCTTCCTTCGTTCCTTTTGGAACGTCGCGGGGTTCGGGCGGGCAGTAGGAGAACTGTTCAAAGCGCAGGGCGGATTGACGGTCCCGGAAGGAGTTGGCAATGCAGCAGGATTTCAAGCGCTTTCATTTGCCGCGTCTCCCGGAGTTTGTTTTCCGCCAGCCAAATCAGTTAGTTCTCTGAGCGAGTATGAATGCCGATTGGTTAATTGTCAATTCAATCATCATTTGCACATCTTTGGATTTTTAACACGAAAAATCCAAAATTTACGAATAATATTAGATTATAAAATAATCCTTTCGTTTGTTTCTTTCTTTTCGTGTATTTCGTTGCTAAAAAATATTTCGGAACGAGTAAGCGCCTGTTTTTAGTTTGCAGACGCCAACTTGTCGGATGAACCATTTCCAAACATCTGAACTGCGGAAGCGAATTTTTACTCTCGGACAGAGCGTAACGCGATTCTATCAATCAAATAATCAATTCTTTTTCTGGTCTCGTTCAATTTTTCCAGTCAGCCCTAATAGCTCCACGCATTGATCCCAGTCTCTATCTTTATCAGGTGGAAGCGCTGCCAGTGCGTCTATGTTGGGGAGAGCTTTCCCAAGTCCTCTTTTTACGCCTTTAATAGTCCAGAGTTCCTCATTGAAGTGAAATTTATTAGAAATGTCTTTTTTGCTTGTTCCTGAACGCAACTCTTTCAAAATTCCTAAAAGACGAATTACAGCGCTTCTTCTTATTCCTATTTTAGTATTCTCTCTGGTTTCATTTACTCCCCGTTCTGCTAACGAGATAATATCTCGTATAGTTGTATATATCGGAAAGGGGAAGGGTGCGATATTTTTAACTCCAGAAAACCCTTCTTTCCGCAAATCCGCCAGCCAGTTGTTATAATATTTTTCCAGATTTCTGCTTTCGTTAATTGCGTTCATTAAGATTTCTTCTGAAACCTGACTATCTGACAATATCTTCAGTTCGATTTTGTTTATCATTTCGATGAAGAAGGTAGCATCTTTAGATATCGGTTCCGGTCTGAGACGCTCAATTTCATTTTTGACCGTTGACGATGAGTTTTCAAACCAAAGATAGCAAGTTCTTCGATATCCGAAATCCGAATTCTGATCGTCTCTTCCCAAGACTTTTTCTAACATTTCGCTGTCAGTAAAAACATACGTTTTAGTTTTATTCGGGTCGTTATCGATGTTTCCGCGCATTAGGTATATGTGTTGAAACTGAATTACTATTATCATCGTTTAACCTCTTACTGAATTAGAATGGCTCATACGTTGTCGCTATATGGTTAATTTAGGGACCGTGTACGGACGAACCTGTGTAAAACCAGGCGTCAGCTTACCGGAAGAGTCATAATTATGTGAATATGCCAAATCTGTTATCTGTTTACCCGTTTATAGTCCCAACAGTTTTTTCTTTAATGTATCGAACTCTTCATGTGAAATAGCTCCCATGTCGAGGAGCTGTTTGTATTTTATGACCTCGTCAGCCGTGGAAACCGGCGTTGCTACAGGCGTCGGCGCAGGGCTTGTCGTTGGGACGAAGTCTGAATCAATGGAAATGTCAGGTTCCATCCTGTCGTTCATGAAAACCAGACCCTTTACCTTTTGCGCGACTGCGCGTTTTCCGGAATCGTTTTCTACGATTGTTTCCGGCGTAACCACTCCATTTAACGCCAATTGCTTCAATTCCGCGTTGGAAAACGGACCTTGTTTTTCGTTGGTTGTTGTGTAGTAATGCCAAATGGACATGTCAGCGGCTCCTTTGTTAAAGTTCAAAATCTGAAATCCAAAATAACAAACGCCATAATCATATAAACGAAAAATCTTCAAAAAGGCAACAGAGATTTTTCATATTTTTGGAAAAGAATTGCAAATTATTTCTATGCGTCCTTTGCGTTCTTTGCGGCTAAATAATATTTGCGAGCTGTCGCTCGCGATCCATTTGCGAGCTGTCGCTCGCGATCCAGAAGGGGTTGCTGGCTGTGAAAGAGGTCGTCGGCAGAGCTGGCAAAGGCGCCCGAGACAGGCGCCATCCAGGGGAGGTTTTCGGCTTCGTCATTTGGGTATGCACACTACGCGACCGAGAGCGACGCTTGCGAAACTCCTCACTCCTCACTCCTAATTCCTAACTCCTCTAACCGCCCTAGTCAAAGAATTTTTTTTTGCTATAATATTATTAATCCAATTAAATGAATTCGCGATTCGGCAGATTATTCGGTCTGCGAATCTTAACCAATTTATCTGAACAATAACCATGGAAGAAACACGAGTATGTCCCTGCAAAGCGATGGGAGAGTCCCGTCGTGAATTTTGCTCCGCCATTGCCGCGCTCGGTCTTGGCGCTGTCGCCGTTGCTCCCGGAGTCGTTGCCGCTTTCTCGGGCGGTTTCGATCCGATTATGAGAGGTTCCGCCGCCGGCGAAACGCCAGAGTTCAATCTCGGCGCGCTGTCCTCACTCCCGGAAGACGGGACGCCCGTTAAAAAGGCGATTATCGCCGACAAACAGGACGGCTGGACGAAATATTCCAACGTCCCGGTCGGGGCGGTTTGGCTTCGCCGAGAAGGCGACAAGGTCAGCGCGTTTAACGTGTTGTGTCCGCACAACGGCTGTTTTATCGCGTTCGATCCCGCTGGAAATCAGTTCAAGTGCCCGTGTCACAACGCTTTCTTCCAGCTTGACGGCAAACAGAACGGCTCGTCCATCAGTCCCCGCGACATGGACTCCCTGGAAGCGGAAGTTCGCGACGGAAACGTGTTCGTCAAATTCCAGAACTTCAAGTTTGGCTGCGAAGAGAAAATCGCTCAAGCATAGAATAATTAGCAATTTGCAATTAGCAATTAGCAATTATCAATTACGCTTCGCGATCTTCGCGGCTTTATCTAACGGATAATTGTTAATCATTGAGGCGTGCCTTGCGCCAATTACTAATCACTAATTACTAATTCCCTTTAACATAACTGCTAACATGGAAGAACTCAAAACAATCAATAACAATAATAACGACGATAAAAGCAAAGAGCCGTGCGCTTTTTGCAAAAAGATTATGCCGTTCTGGAACTGGCTGGAATCCCGATTCGGTCTTTTGACCTGTATGGACAACTACTGCAAGCAGACGTACTCTAAAGGCTGGTCGTGCCTGCGCGTGTTGTCGTCGACTATCGCGTTTGCGGTTTTCGTTCAGGTTATAACCGGTTTTGTGATGTGGCTGAGCTATTCCGCCAACGCCGGTTCCGCCTGGGAAAGCGTGTTCAACATTCAAAACAACGTAACGTTCGGCTGGCTGCTGCGTGGAATTCACCACTTCAGCGCTCAGGTTCTTGTGGCGACGTGTTTGATTTACATCATCAAGATGATTCTCGTCGGGGCGTACAAAGTTCCGCGAGAAGTCATTTTCTGGCTGGCGATATTTATGTTCTTTTTCGCGCTGGGCGCCTGCCTGACCGGCGACTT
>CACXSS010000242.1 GCA_902770245.1 uncultured Planctomycetota bacterium
ATTTCGTCAGCTGTCAGTTCGCCGATGGCGTAGAGAATGAGTCGATCGTCGTCAATATTTATGTTTGAAACGTTATTTGTAATGTTAGCGTCCATGATTATTCTTTCATTTATTCTTATTGGGGTTTAAAGGTGTTTAAGAAATGATAAAAAGCAGGAGGATTAAAAACTATCAACTTCGACTTTGGTCAGTCGACAGTTCACGTCCTTTTGAAACGCCTCCCGAAATTCCTGAAGTTTACCCAAAAGAATCTTGCGAACAGTACTGGAAGAAATACCGACTTGAGATCCTATTTCTGATGAAGTTTTGCGTTCATAGAATTTAAGGCGGAATATTTCCCGAGTTCTTTTATCGCAATTATTCAACATGGACAAGATGTTTTGAATCAAGTCTTGTTGTTCTGCTATGCTTGCCGGGTTAGCGGATTTGCGGTCTGGCATGTCTGCCAGCTGCGTTCCTTCCACCCCCGGCGCCACGCGTTCTGGATGCTTGGCTCGGAGTTTGTCAATTACCAGATTTCGTGCAACGCGGAAGAGCCAATTTCGCAGGTGTGCGCCTTCCAAATTACGGTTTGATTCGCACAAACGGACGTAGACTTCCTGGGTAATGTCGTCTGCTTCCGCGTCTGACTTGGTCAATCGGACGCAATAACGACGAATTTCGTCGTAGTGTGGGGCGTCATTTGGTTTAGTATTATGATTCATAAGGGTAAAATAAGGGTTAAAGGGAACTTTCATAATGGAAAGTGGAGCAATATCCATACCGGTGTAGACTTTCCAATACTAAAACGGTAAATTGAGCATTCTCCCGGACTCTCTTGCCCGTTCTGCCTACTAATAACGAAAAAGACGGTTCTGTTGTTACCTTTTTTTAAAAAATTTTTAAAAAATTTTTTGAAAGCTTAGCTAACTTAACATGAGGAGAGATTAAAACAGACTGAATAGATGAATATGATTTATTTCTAATCAGGAAAAAGCAGTCAGATTGTTTCAAATTGCCCAACGAATTGATAGATAATTTGTTAACGCTGGTATAATATAACTCAAGCGAGCTGCGAAAAGACAGGAGTCGTTTACGCAGCTCGCCTGGAATGTAGTAATGAGTTTTGAACTCATATTAAAGAAATTATCCCTGATTAACGCGGCACCGGCGGTCGCGGAACTGGCGGACGCGGAATCGGCGGCAGCGGAATGCTGGGATGGGTATGGCGTCCTTGATGATAACCGGAGCAGTCAGGGCAGTGCTGTCCTGGAGCGTTGGGTTTATGAGGACGACGGCAATCCGGACAGCAGAATCCCGGTCGAGGCGGCGGGTCAATGGCGGGATGGGTATGATGTCCATGATGATAGCCGGTGCAGCCTGGGCAATGCTGTCCCGGAATGTGTTTGTGGAATTGATGGCAAGTTGGGCAGCAGAATCCTGGTCGGGGCGGCGGATCCATAGCGGGATGGCTTGGACGTCCGTGATGATAGCCGGAGCAGCCAGGACAATGACGTCCCGGTGTGGGGGCGTGGAATTGATGGCAGCTGGGACAGCAGAATCCCGGTCGAGGCGGTGGATCCATTCGCGGCGGTACTGGCGGTCTCGGTACTGGCGGTCTTGGAACCGGAACCGGCGGAACTGGTCTCACCGGAGGTTGAGCCATTGCAGCGCTGAATAGAATTGCGCTTAACGCAGCAGCAATTGCAATAGTAATAATCTTTTTCATGTCTATTTCTCCTTGACGATGTTAAAAGGAATACTTTGGGAAGTTTTCCAAATTGCATACACTTCTCAAATTTCTTATTTCTTTTTAATGTTTTTTTGATTTTGTGTCAAGATTCAATTAGCGCTTTTTTAGAAAAATTTGAAATTTTGTGCTATATAGTCAAGCAATATAAAGACGTTTAGTTTGCGTTCTGTTCGCCAGTAAGCCGCTTTGGTTGCAATTTCCGGGCGATAAGCGGCTTGTCTGGCTATATGCGGCGTTGTTTGCAATACTCCAAGAAAGAACAAAAGCGTAACTTTTTAGCTACGCTTTCGTTTTTTAGAAAGGGTAAACTCTATATTACCTGCTTAAATAGCTTGGGGAACGGGTGTTTTAGGCAGGGGATGATTGGGCAGCGGAATCCGGGGATGGGTTGGTTGTCCACGATGATAACCGGAGCAGTCCGGACAATGCTCTCCCGGCGCGTTGTGTCTGTGAGGACGTTTACAATCCGGACAGCAGAATCCCGGACGCGGCGGCGGGTCTAAGTGCGGATGAGTTGGTTGTCCGCGATGATAGCCGGAGCAGTCAGGACAGTGCTGTCCCGGTGCGTTGGGTTTGTGGAAACGCTGGCAATCCGGACAGCAGAATCCCGGACGCGGCGGCGGGTCCAGGCGCGGATGCGTATGACGTCCACGATGGTAGCCGGAGCAGTCCGGGCAGTGTTGTCCCGGAGCGTTGGGTCTGTGGAATCGATTGCAATCCGGGCAGCAGAATCCCGGACGCGGCGGCGGGTCCATCCGGGGAGGTACAGGAGGAACGGGGCGTCTCGGAACCGGCGGCGGGGTTTGAGCCATTGCAGCGCTGAACAGAATTGTACATAACGCTATCGCAAGTGCGATTGTAATAAATTTTTTCATGTCTTTTTCTCCATGAAGTTAATAACAAAAATGTTATGGAAACTTTCCGATTATATAAGCTTCCTGTAAATTAGTACTATTTGTACACCTGTTTGAATTCTTTGTCAATACTGAATGGAAGCTTTTTCAGAAATGATGGGAAAAATTTTTGTTCTTTAGTCAAGCGCCATTTATAAACTGTAACTCTCAATGTTTGCGTCTATTTCAACAGAATAATATTGTAAAATATAGTGCATCTTGCCCATTCCTCAGAACCTGTTTATTAAGAAAGTTGTCTGCTTTTCTAAAAAATCTTTTCAAAATGCTTGAATTATTTGAAAATTGAAGTTATAATATATAGGTAATATTGTATATAATCTTAAACTCTTGGATAGTGAAAAAATGTTTTTTGCCGTTCGAGAGTTTGAATCAAAGTCTCTCCCTTTATTGTAAAAAAGGTGAAACGATGAAAAAATATAGTTCCTTCAATCAATTGATCGTTCGATATTTATTTACGATTTTAGCCGTTGTCTTGCTGGGGGCGAACGCCATGGCCGATACGGTTTGGAATGCCGGCGACGCAACTGTAGACGATTTGCTTACGGAGTCCAACTGGAGTAATGGCTCGCCTGTTACGGCAGACAATCCCGGGGTTGTTAACAACGTTGCAATTACCGTTTCCAGCGCGGATTCTCGTCCGGGAACGAACGGTCAAAACATCTCAATGACTTTTACAGATAATTCTCGGGTCAACTTTAGCGGACATTTTGTTCCGGTCGGAACCATGTCAAGCGGATCCGCAGGGTTTACCATGAGATTGGAAGATTCCGCGTCGGTGATTGTCAGCGGTAATAATTGGGTTGGCAATAATGTGGCTAACAGTACTGTTTCGCCCATAAATGGAAACGAATACGTTGTCTCGATGTATTTTACCGGTTCCAGTAAATATACCGCCTTCAAAGAATGGTGGACTGCCATGTCGGTTAAAACGTACATGAGTATAGAGGATAACGCGACGGTGTCGGCTTTAGCTGGCAATGCCGGTTTCGCCTGGTGTTCTAATGCGAACGGTTCGGTTTTAAACATGACCGGCGGCAAGTTGCTTGTTACATCAGACAATTTTTGGATTGGCGATGCGGAGAATGCGTCAAGATATGGATACGCCTCGATGAATCAGTCCGGCGGAAACGCGTCAATCGCCCGTTTTCTTGTGGGGCAGGCAGGTTCCTCTTATACTCTTTCCAACGGCGTGATGAACGCAGGTTACATGACTGTTTATTCCGGTTCGACCGCAAACCTTACCGGAGGAACGCTCAATTTGGGCATGCTTTCCAACGAAGGGACGACTCAGCTTGCAGGCGCGACCGTCAATCTTGCAACGCACGGCTTTATCAATTCGACAGGAACGTTTAACGCTCAAAGCGGCGCGATTAACGTTAAAACGATAGACGGCTATTCGTACTCCGCAGGCGATCAGATTCTGGTCGGTCGTTTTGCAGATGAGGGAACTGCTAACGCGGTAATGGCTCTGACGTCCGTTCCGAGCGGTTGGACTAAAGGCGTTGTCGATTTAGAAGGAACTAAAGCGGTGATAGTTCAAAACGGTTCCGCTCCGACAGGTGTTAAAACCTGGACTTCCGGGAAGACTGGCAACTTGAGCGATGTCGCCAACTGGACAGGGGAAACGTCCAACAGCGTTGGTTATGTTGTCGGCGGAACGAACACGTTCAATGACTTTGCCGGAAAAGTGGTTACTCTTGGAGGAACAAATAAATTTGCTAACGAGGCAATCGTTCATGCAGGAGAATTGTTGGTTGTTAACGGCGGAAACAACACTTACGGAACAGCAGCCATGTCAATGGCTGGAACGTTAATTGTCAATAGAGGAGCTATTGCAACGTCAAGCGATCAAAACTTTCGAATTTACGGAACAGCGTCTTCTCCAGCTTATATGGAAGTGAACGGCGGGACGGTTAACGCAGCTCGCTGGCTGGCTATCGGCAATGCCAATTCTACAACGCAAACCGCAAAAGTTGTCATAAATAATGGCATCGTTCAATGCGGCAACTCCAACGGCGGCGGTTTGATCGTCTGCGATGGAGCTGGCGTTAATGCGGAATTGATAATGAACGGCGGCAGATTGCAGGTAAACAATAATAAAGATACAAAAATTGCGGCTAACGGCGATAACGCTGTTGGCTCTTTTACCATGACGAATGGTTATTTTACAACTGGCGGCGTTGTTAATTTGGCAACCAATGCAGGATCCAGGGGAACGCTTAATATTTCCGGCGGCATCTTTGTTGCGTCTAATACAGTGTCAGTTGCAACAGGCAGCGGTTCAACTGGTATTGTCAATATTTCCGGCGGCGAAGTTCGACTCAATAACCTCAAATTGGGGCGCAAAGGCGCAGGAGACAGCGCACAGCTCAATCTTTCCGGCGGCATCCTTGAAATTACCAACGGCTTGTACGGTTCAGACAGCTCC
>CACXSS010000243.1 GCA_902770245.1 uncultured Planctomycetota bacterium
GCCTCGCCGCCGTCACACGTCAATCATGACGACGTTTTCGCCGTTTTCGTACTTGTACGAATAATGGTTAATGTACGTCGGAAGCTTGATCAAGCCGGGATTTTCGTCCGGGTCTGGATCTTTCATGTAGTCTTTCGGCGCGCCTTTGTATCGGATCGTGAAGTCGACTTCGTTTGTCAGCTCGGAATAATCAATCGACATCTTGAGCTGAAGATTGTTTTCGTAATCAGCGAAAATGTTCACACGAATGAGTTCTTCCGTAATGTACTGAATCGCTTCGAGGAATCGGTTTTCGATAAAGTGATGCCGGCAGAATTCGCACAGATGAGTATTGAACTCGAACAGGTCGTTGTTTTCGTTGTCCATTTCGACGTCGAGCGAACGAATCTTGTTGACGAAATCGTGCGTTTTCTCTTTTTGAGGATTATCAAAGACCTGTTCCGGGGTTCCCTCTTCGTAAATGACGCCCTCGTCCATATAAAAGACGCGGGTGGAAACGTCGTGAGCAAATCGCATTTCGTGCGTAACGATCATCAGCGTCTGACCGTCTTCCGCCAGGCGGCGAATAACGCCCAAAACTTCGGAAATCATCGTCGGGTCGAGGGCGGACGTCGGTTCGTCAAAGAGGATAATTTCCGGCTTCATTGCAAGCGTTCTGGCGATGGCAACGCGCTGTTTCTGTCCGCCGGAGATTTCGTCCGGGTACGCTTTTGCCTTGCTTGCCAAACCGACCTGAGCCAGATGTTCCATCGCCAGGTCGTACGCTTCCTGACGTCCCATTCCTTTAAGCTTGATGGGACCAAGCATAACGTTTTCGACAACCATCAGGTGCGAAAACAGGTTGAACGACTGGAACACCATGCCGATCTTCTGACGGAGTTTGTTGATGTCCGTTGTAGGCGCCAGCAGGTTTTCGCCGTCAATGAGAATCTCGCCGGAATCCGGCGTTTCCAGCAGGTTGAGGCAGCGAAGGAACGTACTTTTGCCTGTTCCGGACGGTCCGATAACCGAAATGACTTCGCCCTTTTTGATTTCAGCGTTGACGTCGGTCAGGACTTCCAAATTTCCAAACGACTTTTTCAGGTGTTTGACACTGATAATAGTTGGGTTTTCTGAAGCGCTCATTCTTGTTCAACCACTCCTTTCAAAACGCGCGGACGCAGTTTGGGGTCTGTTTTATGTTCAATAAACGTCAGTAAGAATATCAACGTATAGGCGACAACCAGGTAAATGATAGCCGTCAGAACCAGCGGGAAGAACGGTTCGTAGGTCAACGAACGAATAATAACGCCGGCGCGGGTCAAGTCCTGAATGGAAATGTAACCGACGATAGCCGTTTCCTTCAACAGGGAGACGATTTCGCCTTTGTAAACTGGCATGATAATCTGAACCAGCTGCGGGAACTTGATCAGTCGGAACCGCTGGAATCGGGTAAATCCCATCGCGGACGCCGCTTCGAGCTGACCGGCGTCGATGCCTTCCAGACCGCCGCGGAGAGATTCCGCAAAGTAGACCGCCAAGTTGACGGAGAAGCCGAAAATCGCAACCAGAATCGCGTTGACGTTTACGAAGATGACGTAGTACATCAACATCAACAAAACCATCAACGGGGTTCCCTGAATGAATCGAATGAGAATCTGGGCGCACAAAACGCCGAATTTATTGTGGCTTCGTCTAACCATGCACAGGAGGAATCCCAACAGCGTGCCCAAAACGAGAGAGCAGGCGGTAATGAGCATCGTTACGCCGAATCCGTTGAGAATCAGCTTCCAGCGGCATTCGTAAACGAGGTTTCGATAGAAGCTGTCGGCAATTCTCTTATAGAAGGGCTTTTTCTCGTCGACATTTTTGCCAGCCGCCGCGGCTTTGCCCTGAAGGGACTCTTTGTCGTTTTCGGCGATTTCTTCCAGACGCTTTAAGATCGCTTCGTCGCATCGGCTTCGAAGAATCATCACGGAAAGCCCGGACTGCAGGTAGTCGTCGGACAGGCACATCGTTTCAGCGTTTTCCGGCGTCTTGTCGAGTTCCGAAACCATCAGGTCGTACTGACCCTGCTGCGTTGCGACGATCATCGCGTCCCAGCTGACAGCTTCAAACTCTACGTTGACGTTGGCAAACGCCGCAAAGCGCAAAGCGAACTCGATATCGTACCCGGTCAGCTTGCCGTCTTTAATATAGGTCAAAGGCGGGTTGATGCCTTCCGTAACGATTTTCAGCGTTTTCGTTGGATTTTTCGGCTTGGGCAAATCGGAGGGCAGAACGGGATCGGGCGTTAAAAGCCAGCGCTTGTACATCGCCTGATAGGTGCCGTCCGCCTTGATTTGACGAATGAACTCGTTGACCTGTTCAATAAGAGCTTCCCGCCCTTTGGCGGCGCCGATAACCAGATGCCCTTCGGCAGCGTCGTCCGGTAAGACGACAACCTTCGGATGGGAGATCGCAAACCATTCTTGAGTGGGGCGGTCTGCCAGAAACGCGTCTACCTTGCCAGTCTCAACTTCCATGCAGTTGCTGACCAGGTCGCTTTCCAACTGTTTAATATTGGCTTTGGGCAAGACTTCGTTTGCGGCGGGTACGCCTGACGTCCCCATTTGAACAGCAACCGTATATTTAGGATCGTTGAGCTGTTCGATCGAACTGATGATTCGGGAGTCGTTTTTCTTTTCAGAGACTGGTTTTGTTTGTTTTTCAGATGTAGCGTTGTCCTGGTTTTCAGACGCAGGATTGTCCGTATTTGCAGAAGGGGGATTGTCCGTTTGTGCAAATGCGGGCTTGTCGTAGAAAAACAGCATGCCGACGATCGTTACAATCGCGCATACCGCAAAACCGGCAAAAAGCAGCGTTTTCTTTTTCATTGCCTGATTTTAAGGGGGTTAGGGGGGGGAAAATAAAAACCCAAACGAGATTAGAGCTTTGCCGTACCTGAGCAAACTCTCCATCTCCCACTGAAAACAACTATTTTAACCAAAAAATTTTTCCCTTCAAGGGATTAAAAGAATAATTTTTCCAATTTTTAAGAAAAATTTTAAAGAATGCGAGAAGAGAGAAATCGATAAAAAATTCGCTATTGGGGCGAGTTGCGAGGCGGCGAGGCGCCGCTCCCAATCCGCGCTGCCGCGCGTTTACCAATAACCGCTCCCGTTGGTCGCTTACTCTTTCCTATCTAAAAGTATTTTAAGCCGCAAAGAACACATGGTTTTTAAAACTTTGCGAACTTCCTCCGCACCTCCGCGTCTCCGTGTGAGATTTTAACGGGGTAATATCAATGTTTTTTGGTTGTCCCAACGTTTTGTTCGCCTATCGGCGAACTGCGTAATTCCGCTCCCGTTGGTCGCTCCATTACCGCCTTCCATTATCTATTTCACCTCCGCGCCTCCGCTCCTCCGCGTGAGATTTTAACGGGGTAATATCAATGTTTTTTGGTTGTCCAAACGTTTAGGTTCGCCTATCGGCGAATGCGTAATTCCGCTCCCGTTGGTCGCTCCATTACCGCCTTCCATTCTTTATTTCTCCTCCGCGCCGAAGCTCATTCGCTGGCGTCTGTCTTCGACTTCCTTGAGCAGATCGGGGCTGACTTTTTCTTTTCGAACCAGAAACGCGAACTGGGAATCGATATAGGGAATCGACATCGCCATGACAGCCTGTCGTTCCAGCGAGTTTTCCAGTTCCGAAATCATCAGGTCGATCTGACCGTTTTTTGTAGCGGTAATTAAATCGTCCCAGGTATACATGCGCCATTCGACGTCCCAGTTGTACGCCAGAGCCATGCGTTGAATAAGCTCGACGTCGAACCCGGTCAAACAGCCTCGCTGCATGGGGACGCCGTGCGCGCTCATAAAGTTGAACGGAACCTGAGTTCCTTCTGTCCCGACGATAACCTTTCTGGTGGGACCGGCGGGCTTGGGAATGTCCGGCAGAACCGATCCGCTTTTAATAAACCAGCGGTAGTACATGCTCTGATACGTCCCGTTGGTTTTGTATTGCTTGAGAAATTGATTGACTTGCTGAATGAGCGCGTCGTTCCGTTTGGGCGCGGCAATGCTGACGTGCCCTTCTCCAACGGTTTGCGGCAGAACAACCAAATCCTTGTTGTACGACGCGACGTAGTCCAGCGAGGGGCTGTCAAAGAGAAACGCGTCCGCTTCCCGATTGATAACTTTCATCACGCCAGTAGCGGCGCCGCCGTCAAAGTAAACCTTTTTTGCTCGCGGAAACTTTGTATTGGCGATTATCTCTGTATGCGTCGACTTCATAACGCAAATCGTGTACTCCGGGCTGTTAAGCTGACGAGTCGAATAGAGCTTGACCCGTCTGTCAACGCCTGAATACGGAGGTCGGGCGTCTACCTGAGCAAACGAAATCGAAACGTTAAGAGCCGTTAAGGCGAGGAACGAAATAATTATAAAAAGTTTTCGCATGGCTGCATCCAGTTAGGAGTGAGGAGTGAGGAGTGAGGAGTTGACGCAAAGCGCTATTTCATCGGACTGAGTCCATCTGTTTCAACGTGATGGGTAATCAGCCAGACGTCGTCGTCTTTTTCCAGTTCGACGGTGAATCGGGCGAGGTACGTTTCGCCGAAGTTGTCCTCTGTTTTTTTGGCTCGGTATTTCACGACGCCCTGAAACGAAATAATCGCCGTCGGCGGGGAAGTGAAATCGTTAAACTCCATTTCCATATTGTAAACGCCAACGCGCCGAATTTCAAAATTATTAAACGCCCATTTGACCCGGTTGAACGTGGTCTTGGCGTCTGCGGTGAGATACTTCTCGATTTCCTCAACGTCCCCGGCAACCAGGGCGTCTTGAACAGCGTTAATCGTTCTCCAGACCGCTTCCCGATTCGTTTCGACCATCTCGTCGATCGCGAACCCGTTGTCAAGGAACTCGCGGAGCCGAAACGTCTTGCCGAGTTTAAAGACGCGATCGTCTTCGACGGCGAGCTGCGCGACGCGTATTTCATCTTCCGCCCCGAGGAGGCCGTGTGGTTCTCCACGGCGCTCGAGGCGG
>CACXSS010000244.1 GCA_902770245.1 uncultured Planctomycetota bacterium
TTTCGACGCCGGGGAGGTTGTTGCGTTCTTCCTCGAGTTTGCGGTTTGTTTCAATCGCGTCAAAGTTGAGCATTAGCACGTCTTTGTTCGGGTCAAGTCGGGACGACGCCGCCAGAATGTCGATTTTCTCGTCGTTAGACATGCCAATCGTCTGATTCTCCTTGACGTCTTCCGGGTGCGTCAGATAAAAATGAGCAAAATTGAACAGATGTTCATACACCCATTGAGGATTTTGTCCCTGTCCGGTCGTTTCCAGTTCTTTGACGCCAAACGCTTCCAGCCCGCGAGTCGTCATGATAAACTGGCTGCTGTTACGCGCCATTAAAGGAATAAAAGAAATCCAAAGTTCAATCGGCAGCGCGTCGCGGGAGGCGTCCTGAGAATGAGCGACAAATTCTTCCGGCTTATGTACGCAGCCGGGCGCGCCCTGATTGTCCGCCTTGCCGCCTGTCCAAAGAACGGCAATTGGAGAAATCCCGGAATTAGCGCAGACGGCAGCCGTCAATTGAGTCAGTCGTAACGCAACGTCAACCGCGCCGGCGGATTCGTCCAGAACGCCGACAATAATATGACTGGAATGTTTTTGGATTTCCAGAGCCGCCTCCGGCCAATACCACGCCAAAGAACACGGAGCGCGAAGCAGTTCGGTTGGAATCGTCCCTTCAAGAAGCGTTACGGCGTACGTTGCATTGCCGCTGCGAAACGTAAGTTTATTGTCCTCGCATTTCAGATTGTCAATCGGCTCAACGTCGTACTTATCCGTTAAATAATCGATCAGTTCATCGGTTAAAGGAAAACGATTGTCGGCAGCGGCAATAATGGCAGTTTGAATTTTAGACATAAAAACAAACAATCAAAAAAAGAATATCTTGAAAATCAGACGTCTGAATCCGAACCGTCCGACAGAGATTCTTTCAAATCCCACGGCGGAGTTAAATTGAACTCCGCCAGAACTTCGCGTTCCGCCGCGCGCATTTCCACTTCGTCCTCCGGCGTCAAGTCGTCAAATCCAACCAAATGCAGCGTCCCGTGAACGGCGTACAGAACCAGCTCATTTTCCGGTTCCCAGCCGTACTTTTTCGACCACTCGTTGGCAACCGCCGGACAGACCAGAACCTCGCCTTCAATGGAATCGTCCGTCTCTTCCAGCAGAAAACTCAACACGTCGGCGGGATAATCGTGTCCTAAATGACGCGCGTTGACCTTTTGCATTTCTTCCGGGTCAAGAATGGCAACATCCATGACTGCTTTGACAACGCCGTGAATTTTTAGCGCGGTCTGGACGGCGTCGTGAATCAACGACTCGTTAACCGGATACTCGTCCTGCTGATTGGTTATGGTTATGGAATACATTATTCACAGCCGAAGTCTGCTAATTATTGCATTTGAAAATCAAAACGTTGGCGCGTTTTTCAAATTCCGGACAAGCCTTTTTAACCGCTCGCGCAATTTCCTTGATTCTTTCTTTATCGCCGCCGTTGTTAAGCATATTTTCGCCCAAATCCAGCGTCTCTTTGGCAACGACGAGAGCTTCATTCTTTTTAAGTTGAGGAAGGAGAGCCAAATAAGCGTCCAGCTTCAACTCGTTTTTATTTGCGTCAAACTCTTTCAAAACGCTGTCAACCAGTTCCATGGTCTGAGATTTGTCTTTCAGCTGCGCCATCGTTTGAATAAACGTTTTGTACATGGCGTAACGAAGATTCGGCTCTATCGACGAGTTATCCTGCATTTTTTCGACAAACTCACGGATTTTGGCTTTCTTCTGGTCGTCAGACAAATCCTTGAGATGTTTTTCAACTATCGATTCCGCTTCTTCCAGCTTCGCTTTCCACTGCGATTCTTCCGGAACGGGATAGATGACAATCGCCTTGAAAAGATGAGCAAACTCAGGCGTTTTCATCGCTTCGACAAAATCCGCCGGCAAAGCGTACATGGTCAGATTCGAGCTGGGAGCGCCCTGCTGCGTCGCCCAAAAGAGAAGCTGTTCCGGATCGGCGATTACCAGATCCGTCAACCGTTTGAAAACGCCAATTTGATTGACCTTTTCTGAATCCCACGTCCAAATGGACACTTCACCCTTAGCGTTTTGAACAAGCAGATACTTGTCCGCCAGAATCTGAGCGTATTTGACTTTTTGTTCTACAAAGGCTTTTTTGACAAGCTGGTTATTTTTCCAATCCCATACGCCAACATGACCGTCCGCCCAGAAGATATACAATTTTTGACCTGTCGAGTCAAAACGCATATTGATTACAGACGATTTCGACTCGCGGGCAGAGAATTCATGCGTCAACTGTTGCAAACTGGAAATGGCGGTGTCTACTACCGGAGCATACTCTTCCACGTTCCAAACAAACGCCTCGCCCTGAGAGTTGCCCGTTGCAAGGTACTTTTCAGACTGGAACGCCATCGCCGTTGGAATAACGGAGGGTTTAATGACCTTAAAGAGGTCTTTGAATTTTTCCTTCTCTTTTTTAGCCGTTTCGATAGCGTCTTTCGTCCAAACGGGAATTGGAGCAGGAGAATCAGACGGGTAAAACCGCATAAAGTCTGCGCCTGACTCTACATTGATTACATGAATCAAACCGTCCGTCAACGCAACCGCCATCAGACCTGTATCAGCGCTTGAAGGAGCCGCCATCTGAAGAATCTGATACCCCTTGAATTTCGCAAACGAATTAAACTGCGAATCCGTTTCTTTTACAGGCTGACCATTGGCGTCAAAACGGAAAATAAACGAATTTGGACGAAAATCCTTGGGATCGGCTTGAGACATCATTTCGTCAGAAAGAAGATCCGCCTGATACTGCATCAGAGTCGACTTGCTGGGATTGACAGCCAGGAAGTACATTTTCTCGTCTTTTGATGCGTTGCAATCTGCAAAGCGACCAACCGTAGACGGCGAAAGCGACAAAGCAACAGCGCCTGTTGCTACATTAACGACAGAAGCCTTGCCGGCGTCTGACGAGCCAACCAACAGGTGAGAGCTGTCAGCAGATTGATGCAGCGCGCTCACCGGAACGCCTTCTACATCAGTCAACAACGTAGACGACGAAATCGGCTTTGCCTGAACTTGTTCATAGACTTTAACCTGTCCGGGCGTTTGAGCCAATTGAGCAACGTCAACCGGAACGTCCGCTCCTTCTTCAGACGCTGCTGGCGATTCAGAATCAGCGTTCTTTTTATCGTCGGCGGCTGCTGGAGTTTCTGGAACGACAGGAGCGTCCCCTACAGGAGGCGACAGTGCAAAGTCGTCTTTTTGGGATTCTTCCGTTTTCTGTGGTTTCTTCCTGTCTCCTCGATGACGTTTATCAGGTTTAGGACGTTCGGGTTTTACAGGCTGTTCAACAGGCTGTTGAGGCGTCTGGGTCAGCTGCGCCTGCTGCTTAAAGAATTCGCTTTGGCTGTAATCGTTGGGATCGTACTCTTCTTCTACGGTCTTTGAAGAAGACGTCATCAAAATCAAACCGACAACCAACGCCGCTGCGCCGCATACAACGCCGGCAATTACGCCAATATTATTCTTCTTTTTTGAAGTCGCTCGTTTACCTCCGGAATACGACGGCGTCGATACGCCTTTGCCAGACTTCTCTCGAACGCTTTTGTCTGACGAGCCGGATTTCTTTTTAGACGCTGACGACAAACCGAGATTTACGCCCAGCAAAGAACCTTCCGGCGCATTGATTGGCGGAGGTGAAAGATTCACTGACGACTGACCGCCAATAAAAGAACCCTGCGGCGGCGCTCCATTCCCTAAATTGACCATGCTCGATCCGGATGAAGAGTCCAGCTCGGACTTTAATTTGGCGTCGTATTCAGCCTTTTTCTTTTTATCCAGAAGCGTTACACGCGCTGCGGAAAGCTCGTTTAACAGTTTTTGAGATTGCTCTGAATATTTTCCCGCCTGAAACGTGCGAACATGCGCCATCTGACGATCTGCAGCGTTGCTGATAACGTCGTCGTCCGACTCAAACAACGCCAAACCCAAAAGACGATAAAGGTTTGCGGGCTGTTCGCTAACGGGAATGCCAAGCCATATTCGATAGGGATCAAACTCGGAACTCATAAAACCAAAATATTATCGCGATTGTATTATGTATCAATATATATTCTTAAATTCTTTTCAGGCTTTGCCTGACAGAAGTATTTTTATTATGAGAGGTCTGTGTTTTTCCCGAAAAAGAGAATAGGCATATTCCCCCCTCATCCTATATATTATATTATAATATATAACGAACATTTTACAAGGTGGATAGCCGTTCATAGCTAAAACTTTACGATTTTTTTAAAAATAATGTTCCCAGGTTCCAATTCTGACGACAGGACGAAACAAAATTTTCAAGAGAATTTATCAAAAACCTTTATTTCGTCTGTTTTTGACGCTCTGAAAGCGACCTTCGGCGCGGACGCTGCGGAACGGTATCTGAAAAACGACTTGGACGAATCCGGGGCGCCCGAAGGCGTTTCTATCGACGTCTGCTCAAAGTCGGAAATGGCAGACAGAAATAAGAACTGGACGAACGCGACCGTTTCAGACGTTCCCGAAGACCTGTTTCGGGAAACGTACAACCGGATTTTCCCTCGAACCGTCCGGCACGCTCTTGGCGAGTACTACACCCCGCCCTGGCTGGCGGACAGGATTCTCGACTCGGTCAGCTATTGCCAGACGGGGTTTGAATCCCTGCTCGACCCCTGCTGCGGCAGCGGCGTTTTTCTCCTGCAAGGGCTGAAAAGAATACTCTGCCGGGCAAGTCATCAAAGCGTTTCCGTAACCGCGCCGCTGATAACTCAAAACCTGTTTGGGCGCGACGTCAACCCGGTTTCCGTATTCGCCTGCAAAGCGAACTTGAGAATTAACGTCTATCGTCTGACGGGACTCGTCTTGCCGGATCGGCTGGAAAACGTTCAATGCGCCGACTTCCTGAAAGACGATATTAATCAGTCTAACAGCTTATTTTTAGAACAGTACGACGTTGTCGCCGGTAACCCGCCCTG
>CACXSS010000245.1 GCA_902770245.1 uncultured Planctomycetota bacterium
GCAGCGCCAGCACGTCCGCCATGGTTTTCGCGTCGGCGGCGTTTATTATATTCATGATTGTTCGCTCGGCGATTGTCGTTTATCTGCCGGCGCTGGCGCTGTCGGTAATTATCGGCATGAACCTGTTCGCCTCAATCATTTTGGTGGGAACTGTAACAGTCATTTACTCGACCATCGGCGGCGTGAGCGCGGTTATCTGGTCAGAGTTCATTCAGGCGGTTGTGCTGGTCGGCGGGGCGCTTATTGCCGTTGCGCTGCTGATTATGGGAACCGACGGCGGCGCGTCAGGCGTGATTCAGATAGCGGTTGCCAACGATAAATTCCATCCGTTCGACTTTAGCTGGTCCTGGGTGGAACCCGTCTTTTGGGTAACGTTTATCGGCGGGATTGTAACAAACCTCAGTTCGTACACGTCCGACCAGACGATTGTTCAGAAGTACATGACCACCAAAGACGAAAAGGCGGCGGCTCATTCGATCTGGTTTAACGGGATTCTGTCGGTGATTTGCTCGACCCTGTTTTACTTTATCGGGACGACGCTTTATGCGTACTATAAATCTAACGCTGCGCTGTTTGACTGGTCTTTGTACCAAAACGACGCGGTATTCCCCACGTACATCGTTTCGAGTCTGCCGACGGGCGTTTCCGGACTGTTGATTGCCGCTATTTTCGCCGCGGCTATGTCGACCCTGTCCGCCAACTTCAATTCCGCATCGACAGCGTTCGTGTCCGACTTCTACTGCCGGTTTATTCGCAACGACCAAGCTGCTGCGTTTAAAGTCGCCAAATGGGCATCGTTCATTTCTGGAACGGCGGCGATTGCCTTTGCGCTGCTGATTGCTACAATCGACATCAAATCGCTGTTTATGGAATTCCAGAAAGTTATCGGGATTCTTACCAGCGGCTTGGCGGGATTGTTCGTCATGGGATTGTTTATCCCGAGAATCAACGGAGCAGGGGCGGTTGCCGGCTTGGCGGCATCGTACATTGTCAATATCGTTTTGATTTATACAAATATCGTTCCCGTCAAACCGCACTTCCTGCTTTACAGCGTTGCTGGACTGCTGGCGTGCGTTATCGTCGGATACGTCGTTTCCCTCTTTACCGGCAAACCGACCATGGAACAGCTGGACGGCTTGACGATGAAATACATGCCGAAAGAGGTTGATTAGAAAACCACTATTTTTTAAGGAGATTTCAATATGAACAAATTATCGGGACTTATTGCAGCGACGCATACGGCGTTTAACGCCGACGGGAGCGTCAATTACAGCGTTATCGGTCAGCAGGCGGAACTGCTTCAGCGTCAGGGCGTCATGGGCGTCTATATTTGCGGAACGACGGGCGAGGGCATTTCCTGTTCCGTGGAGGAGCGCAAAGCCGTCATGGACGAATGGGTTAAAGCCGCGAAGGGCAAGCTGACGATTATCGCTCACGTCGGCGCGCTGGCTCTGACGGACGTTCAGAATCTGGCGGCGTACGCCCAGAAAATCGGATGTGACGCCCTGAGCGTTGTGCCCGCCAACTACTTCAAACCGGGCAATGTCGAAACGCTGGTTGACTATTGCTGCGAAGCGCTCAAAACCGCTCCGGATCTTCCGTTCTACTATTATCACACCGGCATGTCGGGCATTAACCTGTCGATGGTCAAGTTCCTCGAATGCGCCGACAAACGACTGCCTCAGCTGGCGGGAATCAAATTCAACAGCGTTGACCTGTACGAGTACCAAAACTGCCTGGCGGCTGTCGACGGGAAATACGACATCACCTTTGGCGTTGACGAGTTCTTTGCCGGCGCGGTCGTCCTCGGCGCGAAGTCCGCTATCGGAAGCACGTACAACTACATGGCTCCAACGTATCTGAAAATCGTCCGCGACCTGAAAGCCGGCGACTTCGACGCGGTTCAGAAATCCATGCGAAAAGTCTGCCAGGTCGTTGACATCCTCGTTCAGTACGGCGGCGTTGCGGCAGGCAAAGTCATGATGTCCGCTCACGGCTTGGATATGGGCGACGTCCGACTCCCGCTGAAGTCCATCTCCCCGGAAGGAAAGAAGGACATCCTGTCACGAATCGAAGCGCTTGGAGTGATTGAGTAATTAGTAATTAGTGATTAGTAATTAGTAATTACGCAAAGCGCTCAACGGTGGTAAGCGGCGATACGGAGCGGCGATTGATTTTTCTCGCAACTCGCCACTCGCAACTCGCAACTTACCACTCCCTATTCCCTACTCCCTATTCCCTAAACCATGACCTACACAAAAGACCACATCAACGAACTGTATCAGCTTTATTCCAATACGCTGTTTAACGACTCCATTCCATTTTGGCTCAACCACGCTGTCGACGCCGAGCAGGGCGGGATTATGACCTGCGTCGACCGGGAGGGCAAGCTGTTCGACACCGACAAGGGCGTCTGGCAGCAAGGGCGTTTCGCCTGGGTGATGGGGCATCTGTACAACAACTGCGAAACGAAGAACCCCGTCTGGCTGGATCAATGCCGGCAGACGCTGGAGTTTGTCGAGAAGTACGCTTTCGACGAAGACGGGAGAATGTTCTTCCAGCTTACCCGCGACGGTCGCCCGATTCGCAAACGCCGTTACGCGTTCAGCGAGTCGTTCGGGGCGATTTCCTTCGGGGAACTGGCAAAGGCGGACGGATCTTCTCACGCGAAGGAACTGGCGATTAAATGTTACAACATTTTCGCCAACCACGTTCCGTATCCGCCCAAGTTCACAGACGTCCGACCCATGATCGGGCTAGGCTATTATGCGATTCTCATTGCGACTATTCAGCAGCTGCGCGAGTCAATTCAGCTGGAAAACGCCGACGCGAAGATTGACGAGTGCATCGAGAAGGTTCAAAAGTACTTCATGAAGCCGGACATTCGCTGCGTCATGGAATCCGTTGCGCCCAACGGCGACATCGTCGATTCCTGCGAAGGGCGAACGCTCAACCCGGGGCACGCCATCGAAGGCGCCTGGTTTATCATGGACGAAGGGAAGCGGAGAAACCGTCAGGACTACGTCCAAACGGGCTTGGACATTCTCGACTGGATGTGGGAGCGCGGCTGGGACAAACAGTACGGCGGCATGCTCTATTTCCGCGACGTGTTCGACAAACCGTCTGTCGAGTACTGGCACGACATGAAATTCTGGTGGAACCACAACGAAACGATTATCGCGACCCTGCTGGCATACCAGCTTACCGGCGACGAAAAGTACGCTGACATGCACAAACAGGTTCACGACTGGGCGTTCTCGCACTTCACCGACAGCGAGTACGGCGACTGGTACGGATACCTTCACCGCGACGGCACGATTTCCACAACGCAGAAAGGCAACATCTTCAAAGGCTGCTTCCACCTGCCGAGAATGTTGTGGGAATGCAGCAATATCTGCAAACAGATACTGGAAAAGTAAACCGGTTGTACTAGAAGTTTAAAATAGAAATTATTTAGAACGCAGAGACCGCAGAATATCCGCAGAATACGCAGACGGGCTGGGAATGTGGCGACGACGCCAACTTCGTTGTCTACGCCACGATTCCCGCCCGATTATTATTTTTAAAAAAACGCAAGCGGACATCGTGTCATAGCCCGAGAATCGGGCGTTGTTGACACATGTTCGCTTGCCTCTGCGTTGTCTGCGAGGAGTCTGCGTCCTCTGCGTTCTTTTTAATAGTATTTGAAAGGATGAGCGTTTCCGCTATCAGATAACCGCGAGTTCCCATTCTCTGCGGAGGAATTCGCATGCTTTCGGGATTTCGACTTCTTTGTCGCCGCGGACGCCGCATTCAAACGAGCAGAACTTGTCGTATCCGATGTACTTCAAGCCGCGGAACCCTTCGACGAAACGGGTCTTGTTCTGTCCGGGGATCGTTCGGCGCGGGTCGGTAACGCCGCCAGCCAGGTGAACGTGCTTCAGATAAGAACCGGCGGAAATGAACGCGCCCATCATGTCGGTTTCTTCAATAGACATGTGATAGAAGTCTCCCATGACGCCGATGCCTTTGCCATTGTTGACGTCTCGAGCGATAGCCGCGCCGTCGGCAACCTGACGCAGGAAGTACGCTTCGCCTCTGTTGAGCGGTTCGAGAATGATGTTCGTGCCGCATTCAGCCGCGAATTCCGCCAGAGCCGGGAACGTGTCCATGAGGACCTGGCGAATTTCCTGGTTGGTCAGTTTCGTCTGTCCGTTGAACGCCGGGACGTAAATAACGCCGGTGCAGCCGATAATTCCAGCCCCTTCGAGAGCCTTCTTGAGGTCGTCAACGCCCTGCTGACGCTTTTCGACAATGTCGGAGCAGAGGTCGCCGTTGTGAGATCCCCAGCAAACCGCAGACGGGGTCAAGCCGTTGTCGGCAATAACTCTCTTCCAGTAATCGGGGTCGTTGGTATGCCATCCGCCAAGTTCGACGCCTTCAATGCCCCATTTCCTCATTCTTTCGAATTTTTCTTCATCTTTATTTCCGGGGATGATGCCAATCTGGCTGGAAATGCGAAGCTTGGCTTTGCTGGACTGGTTCGGGCTTTTGCCGTCCCATTCGTCGGTGGTGCAGTCAGCCTTGACGACGGAAGACGCCGTTACAGCGGCAGCGGCGGCAACGGACGCGGCAAAGAAATCGCGACGTTTCATAAAAACTCTCCTTCTTGTTATAGGTGAATTGTTGGGTAATATACACAATCTTATGAAGATAATTCTAACAGAAACAAAATGAAAATGCAAGCGAGAGAGGCTCATTTTTGAGAAATTTTCTAAAAAAGAACAGCGAGTGAGGAATTAGAAGTGAGGAGTGAGGAGTTATAATGGAGCGGCGCTTTGCCGCCGCCCAACTTGAAAAAACTTTCGGTCGCCAGCAAGCTGGCTCCCTTTTAAGGAAGTTTTTTCAAGTTAAATTATGAGGGGAAAACCTTTTTTGAAAAAAAGGTTCTTCCCCTCAAACTCCCCTTTCCAAAAAACTTTAGTAAGGAAGAAAAATAGGGATAACCAATCGGCGAATATCTGTTTAATCCGTAGAATCCGTGAACGGACTGTCAGAGTAAAATAAAAACAATGCGCTGCAAGGGGAAACCGCGAGCAAGAAATAAAAAAACGCAAGATTCGAAAGTTCAGTTTCCCATGTGTTGAAAAATGATGAGGGGGCAAGTTAAACCGCACTCAAGCGGGATGCCGCGCTGCTCAAGCTTTATATGTTCGGAAACTCTGACTTTCAAACCTTGCGTTGTAACAGTAAGGTTTAAACACTAATAGTCCTCCTTTCAAGGACGCTGTAAAAACACGCGTTTACAAAAAGTAAAGGAAACATATCTTAGGGACGGTTACGATTAAGGCATTTAACGGGTTTTCAAGTTTACGGAAACGCCGATTTTTCGCCTTGAATGATAAATGTTTTGCAACTATTTTTGACTTTTTCGGCAGAACCATTCCCGCCTTTCTGAAGGGTCGGGACACCTTGATCGAATTCTCCAAAAAATGTCAAACATGTTACAGGCGCAATCGCTGTTCGATAAACTTTTAAAGGTCTTCGAGAACCCTCGAAGTCAGTAAGAGCAAAATGCGCTGTGTTGCCTAATCTCCCGTCCCGAACAACGGATCTTTAATGACATACCTCATAATAAGCCTCTGCGTTCGGATAAAAATAACGAGCCGATCTTTTACGTTGTCTCCTGTAATTGTTAAAAGGTTAACTGAAATAATAAAACCAAATGAAAAGGAGGAAAGTTATGCGAAAGCGTTACATAGCAACCAAATGCGTCTGTCCGAAAGACGCGTTGATTTACGGATTAAACGCTTAACGCGAACTGTGACCAAAACGGTCGGGAAAAGTTCCAGCGGAATCGCCGCTGGGTATTAACGCGAAAGGAGTTGAAATGACAAGGAATATTATTCAAACCACCAAAATTGAACGAATTCGACAAGTTTCAGAGCGCTGCGTTACCAAGCCTGAGAACCGTCATAGTCCAAAGACTTTATTGAGTATCCGCTCAACTTCTGTTATTGATACGCAACAATCTGAAAGATGGTTCGCGATGTTTTGAAAAATTTTTTTGAAAAAACGAAAAACTTTTTTGTCCGCTAAAAAAAGACGCTTATGACCTATCAGCCCAAACCTCTTTTCTCGACTGACACATCTAGTATAATCTATTTTTCGTTCAAAGTCAAGAATTTTTTGAAAGATTTTTAAAAAATTTTTGAAAAATATTCCGCTTGTATCGGATAAACAGGATAACGGGTATGAAGCAGAATGGCGAAAAGCGTTGATTTGTAAGTACTTAGTGCATAGTGCATAGTGCGTAGTGCGTAGTGCGTAGTGATTAGGGTAAAGGAGCTGCGCTTTGCACCGCTCCTCAACTCCTCACTCAAATCTACTTTGCTATATCACTAGCCAATTGCTCAATAAGCGGTTCGTCGAAATACTGCATCACGACAACGTGTGACAAATCTCCCTGACACGCCATGCAGTACTTGTGAATCATTTCCGCCGCAGGACGTTTGAACAAAACCGTGTTCGACCATCGGTTGACAAATGGTTCGACGTCACGTTTCTTCAAAGCGTCTACCAGCTTGGCGGTCATGGCGAGAGAATGTTCCGCCTCTTCCCGGAACCCATCGGCGCCGGAGGTTGTAATTCGCCAGTACAGTTTGAGGACGTCGAACCCGCTGCGGGAACAGCTGATTGTCGGAATGACGCAGTCAAGATACGGGACTGTTACATTGTGGAGCGTATCGAGAATTTCTTTTTTGCAAACGAACACGCCGCACGGCTCGTTCATCGCCAAAAATTTGTGACCGGAAACGGCAAGGGAGTCGAATCCCTTTTTCGCCTGATTGAGAACGGCGTTCGCTTCCAGGTCGTTAAGCCACGGTAAGTACCCGCCGAAAAGGGCAACGTCCAAATGACGATAGTACGCCGGAGGGTTGACGTCTTTGAGAACCGCGTCGATTTCGTCCTGGTTGTCGATCGCGCCTTTGAACGTGCCGCCGATGGCGATTCCAATCAGAGCAGGGCGGGTTGGGTCAAGCTGACGGCGCAGGTCGGATGCATCCATCTGTCCGCCGGGCAGGGCTTTAATAACGCGGGTTTCCATGTTGAGGACGTCGCCCAGCTTTTGAACTGAGTAGTGCGCCTCGGCGGAGACGTACAGAATCGGCGGCAAATCGGATTTCGACGCCAGATACTTTCGACCGAAATACAAGCCGTGCATGTTGCCGTCTGTGCCGCCGTTGGAAATGAACCCCCACCAGGAATCGGCGGGGAACCCAAACGCCTTGGCGTAGAAATCGACAATGGCGCGTTCAAACTCGTCGACGTCGAGCATGTCCCATGCGTCCTTGTACGGGCTTCCGACGCTGATCAACGTTGTGTTGCACAACCCCGTTTCGATAAGCCATTTATAGAATCCTTCCAGATTCGTTTCCTGGTCGAACGGGTATCCCATCTGATAGCGGCGCGTCTGAACGAGCCGGTTGGCGGCTTCGGTCAAATGCTTTAACGTCGCTTCGTCTGGATGAACGTTTTTGTGAACTCGCGTCATATTAACTGTCATGATAAAACCTGCTTTTTTAAAGGGATGCGTCCGGCGCCACGAACTATTAGTTGCGAGTGGCGAGTTGCGAGTTGCGAGAGAGTTTTGTGAACCGCTTGAGTTTCTCGCAACTTGATTAACCAATTATCACTGATATGTTTGGACTTGCCTGAATAAAAATTAATATTATATACAGTGTACAGGTTTTTCAAGGGGAGAGGGAAAAAGGAGTTAGGAGTGAGGGGTGAGGAGTGAGGAGTTACGCAAGCGCAGCTCCGAGTGGAGCTCTGTTTCCTGCGTAAAGATTATATATATTGCGTATCTTGAATAACCGTTTCTGTTTGACGTTATTATCGGAACAGAATGCGGGGATTCTTCCACGATTTTTGAATTCTGCTCACGTCTATTATTAAAAAATCTGGTATAATAATATATTAGTTGAGAGTAGCGAGTTGCTGGCGAGTTCTAACTTTGATGCAATTCTACTCTGACTTCCGCTTTTGTCAAACAGTGAAAGCGGGCAAGACGACTCTATGCAATTATTATAAGGATACCCCTATGAAACGGATAATCACAACGATTTTTGCGCTTATTTTGGCGTGCGGTTTGAGCTGTTCGGCTCAGGCGCAGCAGGAACTTTCCGCCGGCGCATCGGCGGCTCAGGCGGCGGCGATTGAGTCGCTTCAGGCGATGGAACCGCGAAACATGGACGAGTTCATGGAAAACGCGCTGCTGTTCAGCAAACTGTGGCGCAACGATTTGGCTCAGAAGAATTTCGCCAAGGTTCTGGAATTCAATCCCAAGGAAGAAGACCTGATTCGTTTGCATGAAATGGCGACGCGTATTCTGCCCAATTACATGGACGAACTGGCGGAATCGCCGGATCTTCAGCCGTCGGGAAGCGTGTTGGCG
>CACXSS010000246.1 GCA_902770245.1 uncultured Planctomycetota bacterium
TGTTCCCAAGGCTTGCGGAGGGGGAGAATTTGGCGAAGCATTAGCACAAATCTTTCTTTGTTCTCCGAGTACTGGCGCTACAGAAACCTTTGTAGGAATTGGTTCTTTCAAAACAAAAAAAGAAGCCGCAGCGGCTTTAAAATACATCAAAACAAAGTTTGTTCGCGCTCTGTTGGGCATATTAAAAACAACTCAAGACTTAACTCCTGAAAAATGGAAATTTGTTCCTCTTCAGGACTTTACGAGTAGTTCTGATATTGACTGGTCGAAGTCGATTTCGGAAATTGACGCTCAGTTGTATAAAAAGTACAAGCTGACGAAAGAGGAAATTGCGTTTATCGAATCGAACGTCAAGGAGATGACCTGAGACCCGCGCACGCACAACGATGAGCCGGCTCGCGGCAGTCCCCTGCCGCATTGCAGCGACCCGCGCATGCACAATGATGAGCCGGCTCGCGGCAGTCCCCTGCCGCATTGCAGCGACCCGCGCATGCACAACGATGACCCGGCTCGCGGCAGTCCCCTGCCGCAATGCAATGCCCCGCGGTTGCACAATGGGGAGCCGGCTCGCGGCAGTCCCCTGCCGCATCGGCGCCGAACGGCGCCGGGTTATGCTGGGCGTGCGGTAAACACATAGTGCGTGAGCGGGACAATGTGCCATTGTGCGGCAGAGACTGCCGCGAGCCGGGTACGCCGAGTGCAACAGCGACGCCGCGAACAGCGACGCCGCGAGCCGGGTACGCCGAGTGCAACAGCGACGCCGCGAGCCGGGTACGCCGAGTGCAACAGCGACGCCGCGAGCCGGGTACGCCCGGACACAACGGAGATATATTATGTCATTAAATCGTGATAACAAATACAAATATAAACGAGCTGGCGTTCCCCATTGGGATATTCCCAACGCCAGACAGCATATTACATTTCGACTTTCAGATTCCTTATCTCAAAGTCAGTTAAATATATTCAAAAAGCAAGTTGAAGACAATCCTCCTTCCAGTCGCGATTATTATCTAAATCGGGAAATTGAAGAGTGGATTAATCGCGGAATTGGTTCGTGTATTTTGAAAATTCCTGAGCTTGCCCAGTGCGTTATTGATTCATTATATTGTTTCAATGACGATCGTTATCATTTATTCCACTGGGTTGTAATGCCTAACCATATACACGTTTTAATTCAGGAATTTCCACAAAACCCTTTGTGCGATATTGTGAATTACTGGAAACGGTATACAAATGTCCGTTTTAACGAGATATTGCTTAATTTGAAAACGTCCAATCGGTTCCCAAACGGATATATTGACAATATACTCAATACTTTTAACGGGAGCTATTGGATAGTTGACTATTGGGACGTTTTAATCCGAAGTAACAATCATTTTCGTTTAGAATCAAAGTATATTGCAGAAAATCCTGTAAAAGCGGAACTGGTTGAACGGGCTGAAGATTACCCGTGGAGCAGCTTTTATAAACAACGATAACCGCCCCGCGCATGCACAATGGGGAGCCGGCTCGCGGCAGTCCTCTGCCGCCTTGCAATGACCCGCGGTTGCACAATGATGAGCCGGGTACGCCGTGAACCATTGCGGGGCAGAGGAAGCCCGGCGCCGAACGGCGCCGGATGCGGCAGAGACTGCCGCGAGCCGGACTCAACAAAGGAATATTATTATGGCTAAAATATCAATTTGTACGTCAAAGAGAGTTGTCCCGATGATTTACGCCTATACGACGCCAGAAATTAAACGGCATAACGGCTGGGTTAAAATCGGGTATACGGAAAACGACGTTGCGGAACGCATTAAACAGCAGACGGGAACAGCCGACGTTTTACCAAAGCTGGAATGGAAAGGCACTGCGGTTTTCGACGACGGGTCGGGGGACGTATTTCGCGACACGGACTTTCACGCCTATTTGTCCAAGCTGAACGTTAAACGTCAGCAGGGGACGGAATGGTTTCAAATTGCCCCCGCAGAGGCGAAAAAAATCTTTGATGAGTTCCGTTCCAATCGCGGACATGTAACGAGCGGTCCGCAGGTAACGCCGTATCAACTCAGAGCTGAGCAGGAAGACGCCGTTTCTCAAACGGTCGCGTATTTCAACGCCCATCCCGGGAGCGAATTTCTCTGGAACGCCAAGCCGCGGTTTGGAAAGACGCTGGCTGTCTACGATTTTATTAAACGAATCAAGGCTCAGCGCGTTTTGATTGTAACAAACCGTCCGGCTATCGCCAACTCGTGGTACGGCGATTACGAGAAGTTTCTCGGCTCTGAGAGCGGTTACTGGTTCATTTCCGAAACGGATTCCCTGCGCGGGCGGATGCTGGTTTCAAGCCGCGACGAGTACGTCAACGCCAACACCGGGGGAGCGAGTTTTATTGAATTCCTCAGCCTGCAGGATTTGAAAGGGTCAATTTATCACGGCGGGGAATTCGACAAGCTCAAGCACATCCATGATCTGAGCTGGGACGTTCTGGTAATCGACGAGGCGCACGAGGGCGTCGATACGTTCAAAGCGGACGTCGCTTTTGATAATATCCAGCGTAAGTTTACGCTGCAACTTTCCGGCACGCCGTTTAAGGCTCTGAAAAACGAACGCTTTGAAGAAGACGCTATCTATAACTGGACGTATAAAGACGAACAGACTGCGCGGCGGGACTGGAATGAGAAACTCGGCGCCAATCCATACGCAACGATGCCCAGGCTGAATTTGTTTACGTATCAGATGTCGGAAATTGTTCGCGACGAAATCGAACAGGGGACGGTTATTGACGACCAGTCGGTCGAGTATGCCTTTGATCTGAACGAATTCTTCCGGGTGGAAAACGGACGCTTTGTTTACGAAGATTCCGTAGACCGGTTTCTCGAAGCGCTGACGACGCAGGAAAAGTTCCCGTTCTCTACCCCAAAGCTGCGGGACGAACTCAAACACACGTTCTGGCTGCTCAATCGGGTGGACTCTGCCAAAGCTCTGGCGAAAAAACTCAAAGATCATCCCGTCTTTGGAGAATATGAAATCGTTCTCGCCGCCGGCGACGGGCAGATGGACGACGAAGATGAACGGGAATATAAAAAGTCATACGACCGCGTCGTCAATGCAATCAGAGATAATGACAAAACGATTACGCTTTCTGTCGGTCAGCTGACAACGGGCATAACGATTCCGGAATGGTCGGCGATTTTAATGCTGTGCAGTCTGCAAAGCCCTTCCCTGTACATGCAAGCGGCGTTTCGCGCTCAAAACCCGTGTTTGTATCGAATCGGCAAAAATCAAACGTATCGAAAAGAAAACGCCTACGTGTTCGACTTTGACCCGGCGCGAACGCTGGTAATTTTTGAGTCGTTTGCCAACGACCTGTCGTCCAATCCGAGTAACGACGCCGAAAGGCGAAAAGAAAACGTCCGGGAACTGCTCAACTTCTTCCCGGTAATAGGGGAAGACGAAAACGGCGAAATGGTCGAACTGGACGCGGAAAAGACGATGAGCATTCCTCGCGTTATCCGGTCAAAAGAAGTCGTTCGGCGCGGATTTATGAGCGATTTTCTGTTCCAGAACATTCACAATATATTTCACGCACCGGCGGAAGTTCAGGCGATTCTCAATCAATTGACCCCGTGTCAGGAACCCAAAAATCGGGACAGCTCTATTAATATCTCTCAAGAAACGGCAGCGGAGCTTTCTCTGGACGACGACGGCAACGTTTCGCTTGACGATAATTTTGTGATTGGTCGTTCAAACGACGTTTTCGGCGATAAAGTCTATTCTGACGCCGCCCAAAACATGATGGACGACTTGTCAAACGTGATAACGCCCGACAACGTTCAGGAAAAACGTCAGCTTGCCAGAATCGGCGAAAGCGCGAAAAAAGCGCTCAGCGATAACGTTATTAAACCGTTTATCGAAATAGCCAAAGAAGAATACGGGGAGAAAATGACCCGTTCTACAGAAAAACAGCTGGCGCGATTTCTGGAAGGGAAAGCCAATGTTGACATTGAAAAGTCGCTGGCGAAAATCAAGTCTGACGTTTCCATTCAAACGCCGGAACAGATTTTGGCGTCGGTTCAGGAAGCGGTTCAGCGAACGGCTGAGCAGTTTATTCAAGACGCGAAAAACACGATTACAAAAGAGGTCGAAACAAGCGCGCGCAAACAGGAAAAAGAAGCAATTGAATCGGAAGTTCGCGATCATCTTCGCGGGTTTACCCGAACGATTCCATCTTTTCTTATGGCGTACGGGTCTGACGATGTAACGCTGGCGACTTTCGACCAGATTATTCCCGCCGACGTCTTTGAGGAAGTAACCAGTATAACGCTGGAACAGTTCCGCTTCCTTCGCGACGGCGGAGAGTATACGGATGAAAACGGGGACGCTCAGACCTTTGAAGGACATTTGTTCGACGAGGTCGTTTTTAACGATTCCGTTAAAGAGTTTATGCGTCTTCGCGTCGCGCTGGCAAACTATTTTGACGACGACGCGCAAGGCGATATTTTCGACTATATCCCGCCGCAAAAGACAAACCAGATTTTCACGCCCAAAGAAACGGTAATTAAAATGGTCGATTATCTGGAAGAGGAAAACCCCGGCTGTTTTGACGACCCGGACAAGACGTTTATCGACTTGTATATGAAGTCCGGGCTGTATATCGCGCAGATTGTCAAGCGATTATATCAGAGCAAAAAAATGCGCCGACTCTTCCCGGACGGTCAGAAACGGCTTGACCATATTTTTGAAAAACAGGTCTTTGGGCTTGCGCCAACGGAGATTATTTATCGCATTGCGACGAATTATATTCTCGGCTTCGACGAACGGAAGGAAAGGAAGCACAACTTCCACTGCCTCGACGCTCTTCCCGCCGCTAAAGCCGGTACGCTCAGCGAGCTGCTGGACGAAACGTTTGGATAAGCCGGCTCGCGGCAGTCCCCTGCCGCATCGGCGCCGAACGGCGCCGGGTTATGCTGGGCGTGCGATAAACACATTGTGCGTGAGCGGGGCAAAGCGCCATTGTTGCGGCAGAGACTGCCGCGAGCCGGGTACGCCCGGGTGCAACAGCGAGGCAGAGAGCCGGGTACGCACGGGTGCGTCAGCGGCGCAGAGAGCCGGCACGCCCGAGTTAATCTTTTTTCGAAAAATTTCGGTGGGGGCGGTTGCAAAATTTGGAATTTGAGAGTAAAATATTATATATTAAAATAAGCGATTATTTTATTATATAAAAAGTTCGTAATATCATACTCATAAACGTCCTGTAAATAAAAGACCCCATGTCAACTCAGAGTCAAGTTCAGCCGCGCTCCAAAAAGAAGCGCGCTATAATTCTGAAAACGAATTCGTACGACCGAGCCAGCAGCTTGCTGGTGTCGCTTTTGATTCTTATTGGATTCGTCGTTGGAATGATGTTGGCGCTGTGGCTTTCCGCCCGCGCTGTCGGATCTTTGCCGCCGGTTCCGCCCAGTTTTCTCGATGGCGACGACGGCGACGGCGAACCGGAAGGCGGCACAAAGCTCGACGCGCCTCCGGCTGACGTCCTGGGTATGGAAACCGACATCGAAACGCCGCAGCTGCAAGACACGCTGGCGACTGTCGCAGACGCCGTTGCAACCAGTACTGCCATGCTGGATTCGCCCGTTATGTCAGAGGCAGAGTTTACCGGCAAAGGCGGCTCAACCGGAGACGGGCGAGGCAAAGGGCAC
>CACXSS010000247.1 GCA_902770245.1 uncultured Planctomycetota bacterium
AGCCAACGGAATTCGCCTTCCCGCCTGCAACCAGAAGCCTGCCGTGGCGTCTGTTTATCGACACCGCCGCCCCCGCAGGTCAGGACGCGTTCCCCAACCTCAACGGTCCGCCCGCCAAGGTCGACGAACCGTTTACCATGGAAGGACGCTCCCTGCGCTGTTACGTTGTCAGCGGTGAATAAAGAGCGCCAGATTATTCCAATGTCTGCAAACAAAAGAAGCGCGGCGTAATTGCCGCGCTTTGCGTTTAACATTGCTTTTTTCTCATTCCGGTCTGCGTCGGCGACGGCGCGGGGCAACGTCTTCGCGTTCGAAGCGGTCTTCGATTTCCTCGATTTCCCGTTGACGTTCAGCGGCGGAACGCGAGCGTTTTTCCTGTCGGCTGGGACGCTCTGACGCCTTGCGGCGATTCATGTTCATCTCAACCAGCATATCCATGACTTCTCGCCAAGACGGGATGTTAATAGCCGGGCGGCGCGGTTCGCTTTCGCGGACGTCTGCGGATTCGCGGCTTTCTCGAGGTTCGCGATACTCTCTCGGTTCCGGCGCGTCTTCTTCATAACGGCGTTCACGAGCGGGCTTTTGCTTGGGTTGACGGCGCGGACGTTCTTCGTAGTCGCCAACTTCTTCAAACGACTTGACGGCGAATTCTTCCACGTCGTCTTCGAATTGCTCTTCCTTTTTCGCTCGCTTTTCGAGTTTCTTTTCCTTCTTATCCGCTTTCTTTTCGCGTTTTTCTGCCTTTTCCGGCTTGGCTTTGGGAGTTTTTTTGGGTTCGTCTTCGTCGTCGAACATGGAGAACGCATCGGCGGGAATGTCGAAATCGTCGTCTTTCGCAGCCGGGGCTTCTACCGGCTTTTCCCCCTTGACGGGTTTTTCCTTCTTCGCCGGTTTCTTAGCTTTCGGCTTGGGCTGCTCGTCTTCGTCGTCGAACATGGAAAACGCGTCGGCGGGGATGTCAAAATCGTCGTCGAGGATTTTCGATTCCGGCGCAACCGGCTTTTCTTCTACTGGCGCAGACTTCGCGGCTTTTTTCGCGTTCTTTTTCTCTTTCTTTGCGGCTTTCTGATTGACGCGGTCGATTTCGCTGTCGGGAATTAAATCGTCCAGCAAAGACGTTGCCGACCAGTCAGATTCGGACGCTTGAGTCGTTTCCGGTTCCGGCTGATCAATAGCAACCGGCGCCACTTCGATTTGGTGAACCGGGAAATAAGCCGGGGTTTCTGTGGCGGCGGAATGAATTACAGAGTCGTCCATGACGCCTGCGGCAAACGATTCCGAAATTTGCTCTTCCGGAATGGATGCTTTGACTTCCAGCGGCGCGTCAGCTTCCTCTGCCGGAGCGGACTTGCTCTTTTTGGTTTTACGAGGCTTGCGAGCTTTTTCCGGCTTTTCCTCTTTGACTTCAGCCGCCGGCTCCGATTGAGCTTCTGCTTTTACAGCGTCTTTGGCGCTCTGCTTTTTGGTTTTCTTAGCCTTTGGCTTGGGCTGTTCGTCTTCGTCGTCGAACATGGAAAACGCATCGGCGGGAATTTCAAAATCGCCGTCCAGAGTTTTCTCGACGGGGTCGTTCCCCTTGATTTCGACAGCGTTCCACTTGTATTCCGACTCTTTGGCTGGCGGTTCCTCCGTTTCGTCCAGCAGCAGTTCGTCGTTTTGATTTTCCTCAGCGGCGTCAGGTTCGCTTACAGCGGTTTCTTCGTCGTCAAAGAGCGAAAACGCATCGCGCGGGATTTCGAAGTCGTCTGGTTGAGAGGTTGAAGGTTTTTCAGCAGAAGGATTAGCGTTCTGTTCTTCTGCGGGGACTGTTTGATTGTTTTCTTCCTGATTTTGGACGGGATTCATCGCTTGCTGCAGCGACGCCCAATGTCCGGATTTTCGTGGGGACATAAATATATATTGGTTCTTAAATGGTTTTTGAGCCGCTAACGCAAATGGCGTTTTATAACGCGGCTGCACTGAATTATATATTGCAACAGAAATATTTTTGAGTTTCCAATATGGCTAATGACTGTAGGGACTTATAATAATTGTGCATAGTCCGTAGTGCATAGTGCATAGTTTTTTGATGCGCTTCGCGTCCTATGCACTAACTATGCACTAACTATGCACTAAGTACTAACTTCTAAAAATATTTCTGAACTCCGTCTTGTCAAAATAGTTTTCCATATTATAATCAATTTTTTAGTTTTTGACTAGGGAGATTACCCCCATGAAACCCAAAAAGACGCCACAAAATTCAAAAAAACAGAAATTTTCCGGATTAACCGCCCTCGTTACCGGCTCCAATTCCGGTATCGGCTTGGCTATCGCTCGAGAATTTTTGACAGACGGTTATGATGTAATTCTGACTGGACGTTCCCCGTTTGACGCTGACGCCGTCTTGACTGGCGAGTTGAAAGACCTCGACAGCCGCCTGTATACGCACATTCAAGCGGACGTCAGCGACGAAAACGATCGGCGTCGTTTGGCTGATCAAGCCTGGGATTGGCGCGGACGGCTTGACATTCTCGTCAACTGTGCCGGCGCGGATATCTTGACGGGCAAGACGAAAAAACTCTCTTTTGAAGAAAAGCTGCGTCTGCTGTGGTCGGTAGACGTTCTGGGAACCGTCGGCTTGTGCCGGGATTTGGGCGACAGAATGAAAACGCAGGGGTCTGGCAGCATAATCAACATCGGCTGGGACGGCGCGCGGCGCGGGATGGCGGGAGACAGCTCTGAACTCTTCGCGCTGGCAAAAGGCGCGGTCGAGTCGTTCTCCCTCTCGTTAGCTCAGACTTTGGCGCCAGAAGTGCGCGTCAACGTTATCGCCCCCGGCTGGATTCAAACCAAATGGGGAACCGGCGCCCCAGCTCAATGGCAAGAAAAAATTCGGCGGCAAACGCTGTCTTCCCGATGGGGAACTCCCGAGGAAATAGCGTCTGTCGCCGCGTTTTTGGCGTCGCCCGCCGCCGGTTACGTCAACGGACAAATAATTGACGTCAACGGCGGGTTTGCTGTTAAATAATTAGTCTTCCGTTGTTGTAACTTCTCGACCGTTTCGGGTTGCCATCTGGCGGTATACGTATTCGTCGATATTTTCGTTGACGAATTCAACGGAGCCGTCTGCGCGGGAAATGTTACATCCGCCGCCGGCGTGATAGGAACCGAAAGGCAGATGATTGTACTTCACGCTGCCAGAGCTGCTGTTGGATTCGGGCATTTTGTTCAGATCGAGATCTTTAATAGCCTTGCACTGGAACATACGTCCCTGTTGATCTGCGCCAACAAACCACGCTCTCATATAGAACGGGAATTGATGAGCGTCGTCGGGGAGGCTGTTGACATCGGTAACTTTGATTGTTGGAGCTTCGCCGAACATGTACGTATTGCTTTGACCGTCGCTGATCTGGCTGAGCTTAATCTGTTTGCCCCATGTGAAAACGCCGTTGTCTGGAATGGCTCCGTATGCCTGGGTGTCTGAATATGCCGGCAAACTGCTTTCCTGTGTTACAACATAAGTATTGGGGTCGGTCGTTGATTTGCCGCTGACCATCTGGGACGTCCAGATTACGCCGGCAAATCCCTGATAGCTGGACATAGGTCCGTATTTGTCTGCGTTTTCTGCATCGTTGTTAGTAAACTCGTCGTTAAAAGACGGGCAGTTGAATGCTGGAACCTTTGAACGGCAAAGGGCGTAAATGCCTCGAACCTTTTTTTCAGTTGAATTTGTAGCGGTACTGTTTCTTTGGGCATACCCCTGTTTGAGATAGTAGTAACCGCTATAATTGATGTCAACGGAATCGTAAATCGCCTGCATTTCCATGTAGGGCGTCAGATAGAAGAACGGGCTAAAGCCTTCCTTACCGGCTTTTTGCGGCTTGGAACCAGCGTAACCGTTTGCCTTGTCGTCAGACGTGGCAGTGCCGCGATAAAATTTGTAGTCTGTACCAGCAGGAATCTTGTCTTTGTATGCCGAGGCGTAGTTTTGAACCGCCAGCGTAATTTGCTTCATTTTGTTGTTGCATTGCATACGACGACCAGCTTCTCGAGCCGCCTGAACAGCCGGAAGAAGAAGCCCAACCAAAACGCCGATGATGGCGATAACGACCAAAAGTTCTACCAGCGTAAAGCCGCGGCGAGAGTTTCCTGAATAAAGGTTGTACATGATCTATGTCCTTTGACTATAAATAAGGAACAGCGCGCTGAAAAGTATTAGTTGTAAACAAATGTCAGCAGAAAAACGCTATTCTAAACTATTACCCTACAACCATGATTATAACATAAATTTAATTCAGGTTAAGCCCCATATATTGAACTTTGAAAGATTTTATCAGAATTTTTATAAAAACTGTTGAGAGAATATTAATTTAGGATAAATAGGCAACTATCGAGAAGCTAATAAGTTGTTTGATAGTTTTAAAAGAAAAATGTCCCAGGATTGACTTCGGTAAGTAATTGAGGCAAGCCCGTATTTCAAGGGAGGCGGCCTGGAGCTCCAACGTCAAATTGTCAGGCTTCCTTTCTGCTAAGAGGGGTGTAACCGACCGGCTTTTGTTGGGTCTTTAAGGACAGGCGCCAATACGAGCTAATTAACGGCTCGCCGATTATCAAACCAAAGTCATTCCTTAGGACTGTTTGTATTCTAATCTAAATCGCCACGGTTTACAAGACGTATCCCGGGGAATTTGGCAAAAAAAGCCAAAAAAACTTTTAAATCAGGTTTTCCTGAGTTCTGAAAATACAGATTGTAAGGGTTGTGCTGACAATTTTTCGGAGTGCGGCGCCTTGGCGCCGCTTTCGTACTTGACGGCTTGCCGTCAAGCGACTTTGTTTTTTGTAACGAGTTGCGCTCTGTATCAAGCTGCGCTTGACGGTTTGAGCGATTCTAACTTAGAAAAAAGCGAGAGCTTCGCTCTCGCACTTGTATAATGATAATCAATAAAAGTTATTTACAAAGTTCTGTTTTGTGTTAAGATAGGTTTTATCGTTGGA
>CACXSS010000248.1:0-4942 GCA_902770245.1 uncultured Planctomycetota bacterium
TTACTAATTACTAATTCTCAAAGCGGCGCGACGGTTCCACCGGAGTTGTCCATGTACTCTCTGGCGCCGCCGGGAAGCTGGTCGGGAGCGATGTCGATCGCTTTCATTTCTTCTGCCAGTTCCGCCTTAAGCTGTTTGACAACCTCAGCGTACTTGGGGTCTTTGGCAACGTTGACGTTCTGTTTCGGGTCGGTCAGGTTGTCGTACAGTTCCACCTCGTCCGTACCGGGGAAACACGCCAGCGTGTATCGGTCTGTTCTCAACCCCCAGTGCGGCGGCTGAGCTGTGTAACAGTAGAACAGACGGGAACGCCATTGCGCCGGTTCTTTCCCTTCCAGCAGCGGGAGAATGGAAACGCCCTGCATGTTGGGCATGTCCTCTTTCGCCGTTTTAGACTGGGCGATGTCGAGCAGCGTCGGGGCGAAGTCCGTATTGGAAACCAGCTGTTTGCAAACGGATCCCGGCTTGATGTGTCCGGGCCAGCGGACGACAAACGGCATGCGAATCGACTCGTCCAAGATGATTCGCTTGTCGTACAAGCCGTGCTGACCGAGCCAGTAGCCCTGATCGGCGCAGTAGATAACAACCGTGTTGTTCGCCTGTCCGGTTTCGTCCAGATATTTCAGAATTCTTCCGATGTTGTCGTCGATTCCGCGGACGCAGCGCAGATAATTCTTCATCATGAACTGATAGGCGTCGCGCGTCTTCTGCTCGTACGAATCCTTCGGAGACGTTTTGAACTGATGTTTATGCAGCGGATAGTACAGGCTGACAATCGTCGGGGTCGGCGTTTTAAGCAGCGGGGAAATGCTGCGGTCTTCAAAAATGTTGTCCGGCTCCGGGATTGTAACGCCGTCGAACATGTGTTCGTACCTCGGCGCGTAGTCAAACGGATAATGCGGCGCTTTGAAGTGCAGCATCAGGCAGTACGGCTTCCCCGTCTTCTCCTGCGATTTGAGCCATTCCAGCGCGCGGTCTGTGTAAACGTCCGTCGCGTAGCCCTGATACTGTTTGACGTCCGTTTCCGACTTGAATTTGGGATTGAAATACGCTCCCTGATCGTGGACGATTTCGTAATGGTCAAACCCTTGAGGCGTGTTTTGCAGATGCCATTTTCCAATCAGCGCGGTGGAGTATCCCGCCTTTTGCAGAGCGTCCGAAACCCACTCGCATTCGGGGGAAATCGCGGCGAAAAGACGTCTGACGCCGGTGCGGTGCGAGTACTGACCGGTCATTATGCTCGCCCGGCTGGGGGAACAGAGCGAAAAGTTACAAAACACGTTGTCAAACCGAATGCCCTCGTTGGCTAACGTGTCGATATTGGGGGTCGAGACAACGCCCTTCAAATGCGGAGCCAGATGGCTGTAAGCGGAAATCGCCTCCGACGCGTGGTCGTCCGACATAATATAGATTATATTGGGACGCTGTGACGCAGAGGAATCGGCTGCATCGCCGTTGTCGTTCGCCAGAGCCAACGCAGGGAACAGGGCAAGCAGAGCAATAATATATCTTAACATGGAAAGAGTAGGGATTAGGGAATAGGGAGTAGGGAATAGTAAATAACGCTTAGCATTTGGATTTAAACTCAAATCCTTGATACTAAGCGCTATTTACTTTCAATTACACGCTAATTCAAAGAATCACGCTCCGACTTTAACAAAGCCTTCCAGATCAAGTTTGACGGCTTCCATGCGATTCATCGGACCTTCGTATTCGATGGTGTAGGTTTCGGTTCCGCCAACGGTCTTGCACAGTTCGAGCGCTCTCTTCCAGTCAACGCGGCCTTCGCCGATGATCTTGTTGTCGGATTCCTTGATGTGAATCGTCTTGGTGCGTCCCGGATACTTGGCGATGAGCTTGTAGGGATCAGCGCCGCGATTGACGCAGTGTCCGAGGTCGATTTGAAGCTGAACGCTGTCGCAGGAGTTGTCCGCGAAAACTTCCCAGCTGGACAGACCATTTTCTTTGTCGACGATGTCGAAGTCATGCTGATGAGCGTGATAGCCAACGTACAGACCGGCTTTTGCCGCTTCTTCAGCCGCCTTGGAGAAGTTCTCTGCGGCTTTCTTCCAGCCGTCTACGCCACTGTTGCCCATGCCAGGGCAAATGATGAACTTGGCGCCCAGTTCGACGTGGAATTCAATCGTCTTTTTGAGTTCTTCCAGATTCTCAATCTGACCGCGGCCGGTGTGAGAGCCGGTGCAGAACAGACCAGCGTCGTCCTGGTATTTGCGAAGATCTTTAGCGGAAGCGCCAAAGCCGGCGTATTCAACGCCCTTGTATCCCATTGCCGCCAGTTCAGCAAACCGTTTGGCGGGATCGTTGGAAATGCCGCCAATCGAATACAGCTGCAAGCAAATCGGAATATTCTTTTTCTCTTCAGCGAACGAAAACGCCGGAGCAAACAGAGATCCCAACGCGAACGCGCCGGTTCCAAGCAATAAATCTCTTCGTGTAATCATTTTTGTAGTCCTTTTTGGGTTAAAGGGGGGGAAAAGGGAAAACAGTGCATAGTGCATAGTGCATAGTGCGTAGGATTAAGCAGAACGCCTAACGCCGCGCTATCTACGCTTTATCTTGCTCTGCCGGAGTTTGCCCAGTCAGAGCCGAGTTTTGGCCAGCCGCCGGTTCCGTTGTCGGTTGCCATGGCGGCGGACTCGCACTTTACTCCAACGAGAACTTCGTCGTCTAAAGTAAAGCACAGAAGGTTTGGTTTGGCGATAACGGCAGCGGAACGAATCGCCGACTCGAACTTGCCCGTCCAGCGGACGTCGCCGCGGCGGGTGGAAAGCCCGTACATCATGCCGGTGTTGTCGCCGAAGTAAAGCATGTGATCTTCACCCAAAACGGGAGTCGATTCAATCATGCCGCCGGCTTCGTACTGCCAGCGCATTTGTAACGTTTGACCGTCTACGCAGCACATGAACGCGCCGGGTTCTCCCAAACGGCGGGAGAACGTGCAGCCGATGTAAATGTCACCTTCGCGGTCGACAACCGGAGAACCGAGCATCTGCCCCGGCATGCGGCACTGCCACAAAACCGAGCCGTCTGGACCGAACCCCTGAAGGATGTTGTCACGGCTGGCAACGACGAGCGTTCCGTCCTGCAAAACGGCGGGAGACGTGTTGAGGAACCCGCCGGTGTATCCGACTTCATGAACCTGATCCCAAAGGGAAACGGCTTTCGTTTCCTGCATGTCGAGGGCGAACAGGAACCCGTTTTCAGAGCCAACGTAAAGCGTGTGTCCGCAAATGACGCCGGGCGCGTCCAGCTTGGTTTTTGAACGGAAGTACGGCTTTTGCTGTTTCTTCCCGTCGAGGTCAACCAGGATCAATCCGCCTTCGTAAGAGCAGATGAGCGTATCGCCGGTCGGCGCGACAATCGGCGCGGCAAAGCCCAGCGGCTCGCCAACGTCGCACGGCTTGTAGACCATGCGCCCTTGACTGTCGATGCAATGCAGGAACCCGTCGAGCGAATGGAACCGGTAACAGCCTTCTTTATCCAAAACGATTGCGCCTGGAACGTGACATCCCGTGGAGTACTCCCACGCGATTTGCGGATGATCTTCGGAAATGTCAAGGCAGACGACCTTGTTTTGAGAGTAAAATACGAGTCGTCCCTGCGTATCGACAACCGGAGCGTTGCGAACGGGACGAGCGGTTTTGCTCAGAGGAATCTCTTCCGGGAACGCCCATAGACAATCGTTGGGGCGAACCTTGTCCGGTCGAAGCGGTTCCGGCGGAAGCGGCGGCGGGACGTCGCGCTTGGGCGCAGAAACCGTCGAAGCCGGTCTTTGCGGAATGCCGTACTTGTTACGATTTGACTGGCTGATCGGCTTCAATCCGGAATCGTCGTCTTCCGTACGCTTTGCTCTGACGCGAGATTCTCCCGGCATGCGTTCCGGCGTTTCCGCTGGTCTGGGAGGAGTCGGCGGAGCGACAGACGGGGCAGGACGCCGTACTTGCGGATTGGTATTTTGCGGCGGAACCTGAGCGCGCGGCTGGAATGTATACGTTACACCGCCAGAAGGTTTGGAAGACGGCGGAGGCGTTGCTGGACGTTCCGGCGCCTTCGGCGGCTCTGGAGCTTTCGGAGGTTCCGGGGCTTTCGGCGGTTCCTGATGAACGACTGGCGCGGGCTTGGGCTGTTCCGGCGTTGAAGGACGCGGCGGTTCAGGAGCGGGCGTCGATGGCTTTTCTTCTGCCGGAGGCGTTGGTTGTAACAGAGGACGCGGCGGCTCTGAAACCGGCTTCATGGGTTCTGCCGCAGGTGACGGAGTTGCCGGACGCGGCGGCTGAACTGGAGTCTGCGGCTGTGACGGAGCATGCTGAACCGGGGCTTGAGGTTGAACTGGAGCCTGCGGTTGAGCTGGCGCTTGCGGCTGATTCGGGTTTGCAGGCTGCTGTCCGTACGTATTTTGAGTGGGCTGCTGACCGTATCCGCCCTGAGCGGGCTGCTGTCCGTACCCGGTTTGCTGGGGTTGACCGTATCCGGTTTGCGGCTGTTGTCCGTACCCATTTTGCTGGGGCTGTCCGTACCCGCCTTGATTCGGCTGCTGACCGTATCCGCCTTGAGCGGGCTGCTGCCCGTACCCGGTTTGCTGGGGCTGACCGTATCCGCCTTGCGGCTGTCCGTACCCGGTTTGCTGCGGCTGACCGTATCCAGTCGGAGTCGTTCTGACGCTGGAAGCAGGAATCCCGCCGCCGGCGGTTTGACCGTATCCCGGTTGCTGACCGTATCCGCCTTGAGCGGGTTGCTGTCCGTACCCGGTTTGCGGCTGACCGTATCCGCCCTGAGGCTGTCCGTAACGATTTTGAACCGGCTGCTGACCATATCCCTGGGGTTGACCGTATCCCGGCTGACCGTATCCGCCCTGCGGCTGCTGACCGTACTGATTGTATCCGCCTTGGGGTTGACCGTAACCGCCTTGAGGCTGCTGACC
>CACXSS010000248.1:4968-7176 GCA_902770245.1 uncultured Planctomycetota bacterium
ATCCGGGTTGTCCGTAGCCCGGCTGACCATATCCGCCCTGAGCAGGCTGCTGTCCATATCCAGCTTGAGGCTGTACGTATCCCGGCTGACCGTACCCGCCTTGAGGCTGCTGACCAAACTGATTAAATCCGCCCTGCGGCTGTCCGTAACCCGGCTGTGCGCCGACCTGACGGAAAATGCCGATTCCCGACGCCCGGCAGTTGGGGCACATCATCGGCGCGCTCATATTTTGAACCTGAAAACCACAACGCGTACACTGATATTGATTCATCTCTAATTTCTATACACGAAAAACTTGACAAAGCGGACCCTGCTGGCGAAAATCTGTTACAGGCGTCCAACTATTATTTTTAAGGAATAAAATCGAAGTTAAAAATTGACAACTAACAGCTGATTCGATTATTGAACTTCAACCGCGGCGCGGGTGTAAACCTTTCCGTTGTCTCGCAAAACAACCCAGCCTTTGACTTCCGTAATTTCGACGCCTCGAGAATTGGAATTGTGACGTCCGGAGTCGAAACGCTGTCCTGTTTCAACCAGTTCAATTGTATTTTTGATTCCGTTCGCTTCGCACAACGCGCAAACGTAATGCGCCAGCGCGCGTTCAAACTGATCAGCTCCCTGACCGCGTTTGGGATGCCATCGATAGTACGCCTCGCCGATGTCCTGTAACAGACGCGGCATACGTTCCGGCGTTGACGACTGGAATTCTATCATTGAGCCAATAAGCCCGGCAGAAGCGCGGTCGCCGCGAAGGAAGCCGTCTAACAGTTCGTCGCGATATACGCTCAAAGAGCCGTTGGCGCACAGTTCCTGACCGAGAATAATCTTCATGAGCTGATCGCGGGAAATACCGCCGGTAACCTTGTTTACCATCGTTTGAATAACCGGCGCATGCTGCTGCGGAGCCGGCTGCGGTTCCGGCTGTGGAGCGGGAGCCGGTTTGGGCGCTTCCGCTACGGGGGTTGCTGCAACAGGTTGAGCTGGCGCGGAACCTTTCAAATTAGCAACCAGATAATTGACTGCGTCTGTAATTTTGCTGTCCAGAGCGTTGAACGCAACTTGAAGGTTGTGATTTTGCGTGTCAAACAAACCGGAAACATGAGTTACCGCTTCAGCAACGTCCTGTTTGGCGGCGGCGTTGGGATTAGGCGCGCCTTCGCTAACGCCGGAACTCTGACCAATCTTGGATCCCATCTCGTCAAGACGCGTTAAAACAGACTGAATCATGGTTTTCAGCGGAGACAAATCCACCGGCGCCGAACTTGCAGGCGCGGCTGACGCTTTTTTCTCTTCCTGTAAAAGATGGTTGGTAAGCTGTTTTTTCGCTTCGTCCATCAAACCGTTGATTTTATCCAGAGACGACGCAATTTCAGACAAATTGGCGGTTGTATTTCCCGAGCCGTTAGCTGTATTAAACCCGGCGCTGCCTGTTCCACTGGGCGTTGACGTAAATTCAAATGGCATAGTTGATAATTCGATAAGGTAAACGGGTTACATTTAAAACAATTCTATTGTCGGATTCTGAACGCAGAACCCGACTCAACCCCTCTTAATATATAATATACTCTTATTAATAAATTTGCAATTCCCCTTCAAGGAAAAGATAGAAATTTTTCAACAAAATTTTATTATTCTGTAAATACTGATAAATTTGAGTATATTGCCGTTTAGATTCGTAAATTGTGTGGTATGAGGGGTTGCTTGAATAGAATTACTTGCATTCGATTCGCTTTTCGCGAAGCAGCATGCGGGTTTCGCCCTGGTGGACGTAATGGCAGTCGGTGCAGGATTCAATCCAGTTGGCGTCGTCCCAGCCCTTGGATTTAAGGTCTTGATGGAACCCTTCCAGCTTGACGCGTTTCTGCTCGACGTGGCATTTGGCGCAGGATTCCTGGACGGATTTCCAATGTCCGACTTCGACTTTGTCTCCGACTTTGCGAACCTGATGGCATTTGGCGCACGGGTTGGCGACGTGTTCAAACTGATGCTGATAGAACCGTTTCCACGTTCGGGGACCGTTGTGCTCTTTTTCGTTGACGGCGACGACGAACTCGAATTCTTCTTCCCGCCCGTCCTGAGCCGACATATAAACGTAATGACGCCCTGGCGACACGTTGAGCACGGCGAAGCTGGCGGCATTGCTCTGAACGTGTTTGCTGAATGAGATTTCCTCGTCGTCCAGATAAAGTTCGTCAAACTGACCGC